>CAKQHU010000012.1 GCA_934234275.1 uncultured Phascolarctobacterium sp. | reverse complement strand
AAGGTTCTTGATGGCCAGGTGGAAGACGATGCTATTTTTAGCCTGCTCTATGAGCCTGACAATAAAACAGATTGGACAACTGATGACGGAGTGCTGGAGCAGGCCAATCCTCTTGCTCTTGAAGTGCCTGAGATAATGGCTGACCTTAAGAAAAAGCGTATACAGGCTATTGAAGTTCCGTCAAAGCGCGAAAACTTCGTGACAAAACACTGTAATATTTCCTATTCAGGTCAAGGCTCTGAATCTTATGTATCCATGGAGGACCTGCAGGCTTGCCGGTCTGCTGAGCCTATAGACTGGAACGGCAGGGAAGTATATTTAGGCGTTGACTTGTCAATGTCTAACGATAACTGTGCTGTAGGCATAGTAGCTTATGACGAAAATACTGACATGGTGCTGATTGATGCGCTTGCTTTTATTCCGGAAGGAAAAATTGACGAGAAAAATAAGCTCGAAAAAATCAATTATTATGAGTTTATCGAAGCTATGAAGTGCGTTGCCTGCGGTGATCGCACTGTAGATTATGCTGTAATTGAAAGTTTTGTGCTACAGCTTGAAGAAAAGCTGGGGTGCAAAATCTGCAGTATCGGTTATGACCGGTATAATGCAATTTCTTCTGCTCAGAAATGGGATGATGCGGGCCTTGTCTGCATAGAAATCCGTCAGCACAGCTCATTGCTGCATGCTCCGACGAAATGGCTGTCAGAGCTGATTGAAAACGGAAAAATGCGCTATGAAAGCAATAAGCTGTTGGAAATAAATTTCAATAATGCCCGATGCACCTATGATACTAACCTTAATCGTTACGTCAACAAGAAGAAATCTAATGGCAAGGTCGACGAGGTGGTAGCTATTATCAATGCTCTGTATCTGCTTCAGCAGGATGTAATACTTAAAAATACCCTTGATTGGGCAGTGCAAATCTAGGAAAGGAGGTAAAAAGGATGTTTGAAAATCTTTTCAGCCGCTTCAGGGAAAAAAGATATACCGAAGCTGAGGTAGCCAGTATTTTGTCAGGGCAGCCTATCATATCCAGCAGGATAAGCAGGGCGCAGGCTCTTAACATCCCTGCAGTCGGTACAGCAATAAACTTTATCGCGGGTACCGTTGCCAGCTTACCGGTCCGCTTGTATAAGCACGAGGCTGACAGAGTTGAAGAAGTATCCGACGATTATCGATTAAAGCTGCTCAACGATGATACAGGTGATTTGATGGACGCAGAGCAATTCCGAAAAGCGTTAGTCACAGATATGCTGTTGGAGGGCGCTGGATATGCGTACATCGACAAGAGCGGTAATCGCATTACAGGACTTTACTACGTCGAAGGACAGTACGTTAACCTGGTTGATGGCGCTGACAAAATCAAAAAAAGCGTTGATGTATACCTTAATGGCAAAAAAGTCAGGGACTTTGATGTTCTCAGAATCACCAAGGATACTATTGATGGCATCCATGGTGTTGGCGTGCTTGATTCTCATTCGCTGCTATTCTCAACTATGTACAATGCGTTGAAATATGAGAATACTGCTGTCGCCAGCGGCACAAAGCGCGGTTTTCTGAAATCGGCCCGTCGACTTGAAAAGCAAATGCTGGATGATCTGAAAGCTGCATGGCGAAAACTGACATCTACTGATTCTGAAAATAATGATGTTCTGGTCTTGAACGAAGGTATCAGTTTTGAACCTACGCAGAGTACAGCGACGGAAACGCAGCTCAATGACTTGAAAAAGACTAATAATGAGCTCGTTTACAATCTTTTCGGTATCAACAGCGCTCTGTTTAATGCAAGCTCTACTAACATGGATGAGATTTATCTCAACAGCATCA
This sequence comes from uncultured Phascolarctobacterium sp., assembly GCA_934234275.1. Classification (GTDB taxonomy): domain Bacteria; phylum Bacillota; class Negativicutes; order Acidaminococcales; family Acidaminococcaceae; genus Phascolarctobacterium_A. The sequence continues at coordinate 14,604 of CAKQHU010000012.1, read as the reverse complement.
AAACAGCGGTGCTACCTGTAGTAGAGGCTTTGAATACTGCCCTTAATAAATTCCTCCTTCTGGAAAAAGAAAAAGGAGCTTACTTTTTCGCCCTGGATACCAGCGAAATCCTGAAGGGGAATGTTAAGGATAGATATGCAGCATATGACACCGGTATAAAATCTGGTTGGCTGCAGGTTGATGAGGTACGAAAAATTGAGAAGATGGCGCCGATTGGCTTCGAGTTCATGAAGCTCTCATTGGCAGATGTCTTCTACAATCCGAAAACAAAGGAAATTTTCGTACCGAATACTAATGGCACAGGCAATGTAGCCAAAGCCGGAAAGGAGGGGAATGAGTGAAAGTCGAGATTAGGAAAGACGGTACCGCGCTAATCACCGGTTATGTAAACGTGGTAGGCAGAGAAAGCAGAGTGCTACAGGATATCAGCGGTGAATTCGTTGAGGTTATTGAACCTGGTACGTTTGCACGCGCCTTGTCCAAAGTCGACAGCGTAGGCCTTATGTTTAACCATATGCGTGATGTTGACACTGCAGACAATACTTTTGAGCTCGCTGAAGACAATATAGGGCTTTATGCCAAAGCTGTAATCAAGGACGCTGAAGTTATCCAGCGTGCCAAAGAAAATAAGCTGACCGGCTGGAGCTTTGGCTTCTACGAGAATGCCGAAAAGTGGGATAATCGTGCTGATGGCATGCGCCGCCGCACAGTTACTGATTTAGACCTTGTTGAAGTGTCTATTTTGGATGTAACTCCTGCGTATATCGCTACCAGCATCGAGATGCGTGGGGAGCAGGCGACTTTAAAAGAGCGCCGAGCTTCTGGCGATGAGGTTGAGGTACTGGACAGCTCTGAATCTGTTCCTGCTTCGGATAACTCTGCCGTCGAAGAGCGGGAGATGCTGAAACGAAAATTTGAATACTATATCACTGTTAATTAAGAAAGGGGTAAAACTATGAACTTCAAAAAGCTTTTAGAAAAACGTAATGAACTCGTTGAGAAAATCAACAACCTGTTTGTAACTGCTGAAAAAGAAAACCGTGCGCTGGCTGCAGAGGAAAAAACTACTTATGATGATGCTATGGCCGAAATCAAGAGCATTGATGAAACCGTTCGCATGTATGAAGCTGCCAAAGGCATCAAAGGCGATGCAACCAATACCAATGCGCAATCTGATTACGAGCAGGAGCGTCGTGCTTTGGCTGAATATGTGCGTTCCGGTAAACTGACTGAAATTCGTGCAGGTGTTAACATGACTCTCGGTGACAATGGTGCTATCATTCCGACTACCATCGCTAACAAAATCATTGAAACTGTAGAAAATATCTGCCCAATTTTTGACCTGTCCAGCAAATACAATGTTAAGGGCTCTCTGACCTTCCCGGTATACGATGAAACTACTGACCAGGTTCAGTGCGCGTATGCTACTGAATTCAAGGCTCTGGATTCTCATACCGGTAAATTTACTTCCGTGTCCTTAGGCGGTTATTTGGTTGGTGCTCTGACCAAAATTTCCCGCTCTTTGATTACCAACGGCGAATTTGATGTTGTAAGCTACATCATTGGCAAAATCTCTCTGGCTATTGCACGCTTCCTTGAAAAAGAATGTCTTACCGGTACCGGTACTTCTGCTTGTCAGGGCGTATTGGTAGGTGCTACCCAAAAGATGACTGCAGCTGCTGCTACTGCTATTACTGCAGACGAGCTGATTGACCTGCAGCTGATGGTACCCGAACAGTATCAGGCAAATGCTTGCTGGATTGTCAATACCAAAACTTTAGGTGTGCTGCGCAAGCTGAAGAACAACGATGGTGATTACCTGCTGACCAACGATCTTGTAAAAGGCTTTGGTTTTGAAATGTTGAGCAAGCATGTATATATCTCCGATAAGATGCCTGAAATTGCTGCATCCGCAAAAGCTGTGGTGTATGGTGATATGAGCGGTCTGTTCTCTAACCTGCGCCCTGGCATTGAGCTGCAGATGCTGAATGAAAAGTATGCTGACGAACATGCTGTAGGCGTTGTTGCTTGGTATGAAGTTGATACCAAGGTTGTCGAACAGCAAAAAGTAGCTGTGCTGGTAATGAAGAACGCATAATAGGAGCTTGCTATGGAATATAAAGCATTAGTTAGCTTTGCTGGACTTGTGTGTGGTATTCCCGGTCAAACGATTGTTATCGATGATAAAGCCACCGCTGACGACCTGTTAGCGGCTGGCTATATCAAAGCAATTGAGGAACCGGCGGCAAAGCGTAGCGAAAAGGCGGTGGCCGAGAATGAAACTGAGCCAGCTGACGGCAAATGACGTTTTGAGCTATATCAGAGCTGATGAAACTTCTGAGAATGCTGCCTATATTGAAAACATTGCACTGCCTGCAGCAAAAAGTCATGTTGAGCATTACACAGGGCGTTCCCTTGATGATTTGGAGCAATACGAGGATATTACGATAGCCGTGCTGGCAATCTGCGCTGATATGTTTGATGTCAGGGCCTACACCATGACCGGTATTCAGATTAATCCTACAGTTGTTCAAATCCTTGGCTCGCACTGCACCAACTTCTTGTAAGGCGGTGAAGTTATGATCAGGAAACAGGATAAACGCTTATCCAGCATGCTCAATAAGCGGGTTGAAGTATGGCACACCGTGAAAAGTACTGTCAAGGACAGGCTCGGGCAATATCCTCAAGAGGATGAACTGTACAGAACAGCTTATGCCGGAGTAATTCCTCAAACCGGCAGCCTGCTTTCCGGCAGAACTGCTGATACTACATTGTCCAGGACTACCCATAAAATAGTCATGCGATACTGCAAGGATATTACGCCAGACATGTGGTTCATGTATGATGGTGTTCGTTACAACATTCTCTATATCATGGATCCGTACCTTGACCATGAACGGCTTGAAGTTTTCTGTGAGGTGCTGCTCTGATGGCTAGTGTTGAGTTAGATTTCAGCGAGCTGTCGGAATTCAATGCGTCAATGCTGAAGATGGTTGAACAGGATATGCCCAACGAAGCCAAAAAGCTTATGCAGCGTGCAGGTAATGCGCTGCGCAGGGATATGCGAACGGCCTACAAGCAGAAAACCAAACGCAAGACAGGCAACCTGCTGCGAGGGTTGAGCCGTGGCCGTGCTTATATTTATCAGGGCACTGAGTATCAGGTGCGTGTAAAAAACACAGCGCCGCATGCTCATCTGATTGAGTATGGGCATAAGGCGGTAGGACATGCTCCGCGCAAGCGTTTTAACGGCAAATATGTTAAAGGCAGGCATATAGCTGGTAAGGCAGCCAAGGATTTCAACAGCAAATTCGCTGATATGGCTGACAAATTTGTAGATGATTTATTAGAAAGGGGCATAGGCTGATGTTATCTGTTATTGACATTATCCGGGCGCTGTCCCTGCTCATAGAAGAGAAATTCCCTGATTTCCCTGTTGTAGACAGGGATTTGACTGAGGGATTTCCGCGCCCATGCTATTTCATTGATGTAGAAGGCTTGGTGACAGAAAGCCTGACTAACCGGCTGATAAAAGAAACTGCAGATATTGAGATATCGTTCTTTGCCGAAGATATCTACGAAGGCTTCCTACGGTTGCTGGAGGTCAACAGTGAGCTGGTTGCAGCTTTGACAGAGCCGCTGCCTATTACTGATATGAATGGCGAAACAGTCGCTCATGTTGTTTTTAATGATGTGAGGACCGAGATTATCAAAGCTGACAAATCTTTGACGTTTTCAATGACGACGGAGCTTATTCAGGGCGTTCCTGATACTGACAATCATCCGCTTATTGATACTGTCGAATTTGATGTTGGCGTGAACAAATAAGGAGGTTGAACAATGGCTAAAATCGGACTTCCCGATATTGACATTACTTTTTCTCAAAAAGCGATTACGGCGATTTCCCGTTCCGAACGTGGCGTATTGCTCATTCTGTGCGTTGATAATACTGCAAAAGCTCTGAGAACTCGCACCTATCGCTATGAAAATGAGATTGTAGCAGCGGAATACACTGCTGAGAATTTAGCTGCTATTAAAAGAGCGTTTCTGGTACCGGTAAACAAGGTGCATGTTATCACTGCTCCTGCAGCAACCGATATGAGCGTTTTCGCACCTGCGATGGAGGGACTCAAATATAACTATGTGTGCTGCATTGCTCAGGATATTCAGCAGGCGCTTGTCAACTATGTGATTACTAAAAATCAAAAATCTAAAGGCCGTAAATATGTTGCTGTTGTAGCGAATGCAACCACGGCAGATAGCAAGTATGTTGTCAACGTGAAAAATAACAGTGTTCATGTTATTGACAGTAATACTAATGTGGAGATGGTAAAATACCTGCCGCGTCTGGCAAGCATCCTGGCTAACCTGCCGATGAACCGTTCTTGCACTTATTATGAGTTGGAAGACATCGACAGCGTTGATGTAAGCTTCATTACTGTTGCGAACGATATCAATTCCTGGATTGATAAAGGGTATCTAGTATTGTTTAAGGACGATGATGTTATTAAGATTGCGCGTGGCGTAAACTCTTTGACCACTATCACCAGTACCGACACTGAGGATATGCGTAAAATTATCATCGTGGAAGCACAGAACATCATTATTGAGGATATCTTCAGCACCTTCAAAGACAGCTATGTTGGTAAATACAAAAACAGCTATGATAATCAATGCCAGTTTATCAGTGCTGTAAATGCTTATTTCCGCCAGCTGGCGAAGGAAGAAATCCTGGAACCTACTTATAAAAATATCTGCTCTGTAAATGTGGAAACTCAGCGTAATGCTTGGCTGAGCATTGGCAAGACAGAGGCTATTGATTGGGATGAAAACAAGGTTAAGAACATGACCTACAAATCTACTGTATTCCTGCAGGGCAACATTAAGATTTTGGATGCAATCGAAGATCTGAAATTTGAAATTGAGATGGAATAGGAGGTGCTGAACAATGGCTGATGTAACTAATAAAATTATCCGCGGCACCTTTGGCCGTCTGTATGTAAACGGCCAGAACCTGGCCAATGTCAAGAGCTTTGAGGTCAAAGCTACCATCAACTACGAAACTGTTGATATTAACGGTGACCTTTGCCAGCAGCAGCGCATGACCGGTTATAGTCTTGCCGGTACAATGACTCTGCATAAGATTGATAGCTTTATTGCTCGCACTCTTGGTGATGGCTTAACTACCGGAGTGATGCCAAAAATCAAGATTGTTGGTGTTGTAGCAGATCCGGATAGTGACGGTTCTGAGCGTGTTGAAATCTATGATGTTACTTTAGACGAAGTTACTTTGCTGGCATTTACTAATGCTTCCGTGGGCGAAGAATCTGTTCCGTTTAAAGCTGGCGGCTATCATTTCATTGATTTGATTTAACTGATTAGCTCCCTATCTTTAGTTAGATGGGGAGCTTTTTTAGGAGGAAAATATGCAGAAGGCTACTTTAGAAGCGCTTTTGGAGCGCAAAACGCAAGCCATGAAGGCGAAAATGGCCGTAAAAGAAATCAATGTGCCTGTTCTTGGCATGGCACTTACAGTTGAGAAATTACCGCTTGCAAGGGTGTTGAACCTTATCGATAAATATAAGGATGATGATTCTTTGAACGGCAAATTTGAGCTTTACAAAGAACTGATTTATATTTCCGTGCCATTGTTTAGAAGCACTCAGCTGCAAGAGGCTTATGAGGTTGCAGAGCCGTCTGATATCGTAACCTTGCTGTTCGAGCAGAATCTGACAGCTATTACTAGCCTTGGCGATAAGATTGCTGCAATGTATGGTATTAACGGCGCTGAAGCTGTTGAAGAAGTAAAAAACTGATTAGCTCCGATGCGGAGCTGTACACGATTCACTATTATCTGGAGCGCGGGCACAGTCTGCATGAGCTCGTTGGCATGAGCTCTCTTGAGCTGTTGTTCTTGACGGCCAGCATGATTCTTACAGGAGAGGAGGAAGAAAAAAAGTATGGCGAGCAAAAATATTAACATTCTTATGAGCCTGCAGGACAGGTTCTCTGCTCCGATGAAGAACATTACCAATCTGACAAAGGAGCAGGAGAAGCAGCTGAAACGCTCCCAAAATGCTCTTGTAAGATTTGGCCGTGATGGAGCTAAGGCATTAGGCTCTTTGGCAAAATATGCCGGCGGTGCTTTAACCGGTGCAATTACTGCTTTGAGCGGGTACAGCATAAAGGTCGGAGCTGATTTTGAAGCAGCCATGAGCAAGGTGCAGGCTATTTCTGGTGCGTCGGGCACTGCATTGGATGCGTTGACTGCTAAAGCTAAAGAAATGGGCGCTACAACGCAGTTCAGCGCGTCAGAAGCAGCTCAGGCTATGCAATACATGGCAATGGCCGGCTGGAAAGATACGGATATGCTGAACGGTATCAAAGGTATTATGGACCTGGCTGCAGCTTCTGGCGAAGACTTGGCTAGTGTATCCGATATTGTGACCGATGCGCTGACTGCGTTCGGCATGTCCGCACAAGATTCCGGAAGGTTTGCGGATGTGTTGGCAGCTGCATCCAGTAACGCGAATACTAATGTCGGGCTGATGGGATATACATTTAAATATGTAGCTCCGTTGGCTGGCTCGTTAAAATATAGCGTCGAGGATGTGGCGCTGGCGATTGGTCTGATGGCTAATGCCGGCATTAAAGGCGAGCAGGCCGGTACTGCTTTAAGGTCAACCTTCACTAGGTTAATCAAGCCGCCGAAGGAAGCAGCAGATGCTATGAGCAAATTAGGTATCAGTGTAAAGAATGCTGATGGCAGCGTAAAACCGCTGAATACAACGTTAGCAGATTTGCGCAAGGCGTTCAGTAAATTGTCTGATTCGGAAAAAGCTGAATACGCTTCTATGATGGCAGGTCAGGAGGCTATGAGCGGATTCCTGGCATTGGTCAATGCGTCTGATGATGATTTCAATAAATTATCAAAGGCCATACGTGAATCTAACGGAGCAGCAGCTGGCATGGCAAAAACTATGAACGCCAATCTTAAAGGTCAGATGAAACAGTTTCAGTCGGTAACTGAAGCTATAGGTATATCAATCTATGATAAATTTAAAAAGCCGCTTACAAATGCATTCGCTGATGTAAACGGCAGCTTAGGTGATTTGAACAAGTCTATTACTGATGGTGAGCTTGCTGGCAGTTTTGACCGCTTAGGCGAATCTGTTGGCGTGCTTGTCAAAGCATTGGCTGACGGTCTTATTGTTGCGTTGCCGGTAGTTGTTAGCTTATTTACTTGGTTGGTTGATAATGGCGATATCGTTATAGGCATACTCAGCGGCATAGGTGCAGCAATGGCTGTCTTTAAAATCGCAGGAGTTATTACAGCAGTAACTACAGCATTAGGCAGTGCTACAACGGCAATGGCTGCCTTTAATGCGGTTATGCTGGCCAATCCTATAGGTCTTGTTGCGGCAGCAATAGGATTACTTGTGGCTGGCATTGTTATCCTTTGGAAAAATTGGGATAAAGTTACGGCATCTGTGAAGAGGGCTTGGGAAACCATGAAGGGTGCTTATCAGGCATTCCAAAAATGGAGAGATAAGCCTCTGTTTGGCGGTGGCAGCGAGCCTCCTCATAATGCTTTAGGTACGAGCTATTTCAACGGCGGCAGGACCTACGTAAATGAAGGTAACAGGGGCGAGCTTATCAACCTGCCTTCCGGTTCTCAGATTGTGCCGCATGATTTGGCTAAACAGGCTGTAAACAGACAGCCTGACATAACCATTAATCTTTCTGTTGCCGGTAATGTTGTAGGCAATGAGGAATTTTACAATGAATGCGGTAATGCAATCAGCACACGTTTAATCGCTGCGCTGGGTAATGTGTAGGGAGGTGGAACAGTGAGCAGTATTCTTAATATGATCGTGAGCCGATTGATTACAGCCAAGATGAGTGCCGGCAGTAAAGCAAGCATTGTCATCTCAGCTGATAACGGAGCCATTGTTCTGCCAATCGTTCCCGCTGACCTGCCGGAAGTCAGCAATCCTCAGAACAACGAAACATTTGAAAGCGTACTTGGCACGATGAGCGTAATGGGTACACTGGGACTGCGTAAGGTATCATTAAAAGGCCTGCTGCCGGTAGATGTCAGTAAATATCCATATGCTAATCCGCTGGGCAGTACAGCAGCTGAGGTTATCAATTTTATTAACCAATGCAGGGCGAAAAATAATGCTGCACGCATTGTAATCGCCTATTCCGACGGCTCTGTATATCTGAATATGGCCTGCCTTATCAATAGCTTTGAATACTATATCGATAATGTAAAGGACTATCATTATCGTATGGAGCTTCTGGAATATCGCTCTGTGAGCCCGCTAGGAGGGCTTGTATCATGATTATGTTAATGGCTAACATTAATGATACGTGGCAGGATATCACGGCATATACTGGGGCTTATAGCAGAGCTGATAACATCAGGGCATTAGGTATGAGCTTTGATTTTAAACTGCTCAGCAATCCGCTGGACAGAAATGCCAAAGGCAGAGAGCTGCCTATAGGAACAAAGTTGACGCTTGTCAGTGATGGAGAGCAGATATTTAGCGGGATAGTAGTTAGCTATGAACGCAGCAGTCTTTCCGAATACACTTACAAAGCCTATGATTATGGCTTTTATCTTAATAAGTCTGAAGCGCTGATTCAGTTTAACGATATTAGCGCCAGTGCTGCAATCCAAAAGCTTTGCAGTGAGAATGATATTCCGGTGGGAGTTGTTGCCGATATCCCTACAAATGTAAAAAAAATCTACAATGGTGATAAGATTTCCGACATCATAAGGGATTTGATTACCATGGGAGAAAATGAGACGGGCAAGAAATATCGGCTGGAAGTTCGCGAAAATAAGCTATTCATTGAAGAATATGCAAATCTGATTGTTGATGCGTATTATCAGCCTGCTGCCGGTAGCGGATTCAATCCTGCAGCTGTTCCCGGCTCTTTTCGGTCAAGTTATTCTATCGAAGAGATGGCTACGCGAGTTCTTATAGCATCGAGCTGTGAAAAGAATGCTACTATCCGTGCTACAGCTGAGGACAGCGAAGCAGTTGCGAAATATGGATTGCTGACAAGGGTGGAAAAGATTGACGATAAGAACAAATCACAGGCTATGAACATAGGCAAGAAGAAGCTGAAAGAGCTGAACAAGGTTAAGCGCTCATTCAAAATCACTCTATACGGCGATGATGCAGTGCGATCAGGGCGAATTCTCGCGTTCAATCAGCCGGATATCAATCTTGTGGGCGCGTTCCTGGTCAGAAATTGCGTACATAGGTATGACGGCTTCAATCATATCATGGAGCTGGAGCTGGAGGTGTAGCTGATGGAGAACTGGGAATATAAATTGGCAGAGCTTTTCAAGGATAGGGATAACCCGAAGCCTCTGGGAGCCTGTATAGGTAAAGTCGAAAGCCTTGCACCGGTAATCATCAGCATCCAAGACGGCAAATTTATGCTGCAGGCAGAGCAGATTTATATCTGCAATCAGATTCTGGAGCGTGAAACAACCTTCCGTGATTACGTCGCCAATCAAAGCCAAAGTGGTAAAATCTCGGTATCCTGCACGCATGGTGGCGGTTCGTACTCTGCAAACGGCGATATTGAGGCAAACGGCAGGGTGCATTTAAATGAAGTGTGGAAGGTTGGGGATTATGTTATGGTTGTTCCGGACCAAAGCGAACAACACTTCTTTATTGTCGATATACTGAGAGGGGTGAGCTGATGTTTCCTAGTGATGTTGATTTTGATGTTCCGCTGCAGGCCGATACGTCGGATGATGGGCAACGGCAAGGCACAATTGGCCGTAGCATTGCTTTTGATTACGAGAAAAATGAATTCGTTGTTAATGATGGCAAGTTGGTCGAGCCTGGTAAGATTGATGCAATCAAACAATGGATAGAATTGTACATCCGGACCGAAATCAATAAATATGCGATATACACCGAATCATTTGGAATTGATACCAGAGGCCTTATGGGTTACAGGTTACCAAGAGGATATCAGGTAGCTGAAATTATGCGGCGTATCAACGAAGGTATACTGACGCAGTGCCCAGATGTTGTATCTGTCAGTAATTGGGATTTCAATAAGGGAACCTTTTCCTTTACGGTTAAGACGAATACTGGAGAGGAGGTAGTTATCAATGGCGAGTGAATTGAAATCGACAACTGTCGACAAGGTCCATAAAGAGCTTTTAGGACAAGTGTCTGACACATATCAGAAAACCGAGGGCTTCCCTACATGGGATATCTTAAAAGCTACTGCATTCGGTATCAAGCGCCTGTGGGACAAGGTGTTTATGATTGACTATCTGCAGGATGTAGATAATTTGACAGGTACTGATTTGGAACGCTTCATCAATCAGCGCAAAGGTCTGAAGCGCAAAGAAGCTACACACGCTGTAGGTTTTGTCAATATTGTAATAGGTGAAGGTATTGTCAGTATAGGTGATGTATTCAGCACTTCCGGCGGTGTAGAGTTTATTGCTACTGAGGACAAGGCGGTTAAGGTCGGTGATAAAGTCGCTGTACAGGCTATCAATGCTGGTGGTATCGGTAATGTAGCAGCAGATACTATTATTGAGATGCCTGTAACAATTCAAGGTATCGCAAAAATTACAAATGATAGTCCTACTGTGGATGGATATGATGCAGAAGATGATGATAGCCTGCGAGATAGATACTATGAGGCGCTGAGAGAGCCTGCTACTAGCGGAAACGTCGCACATTACAGACGTTGGGCGCGCGAAGTAGAAGGCGTTGGCGACTGCAAAGTATTTCCGCTGTGGCAAGGTGACAACACTGTACAAGTTGTCATAGTTGATGATAATGGGTTGTCACCGACCGCGGAAACAGTGAAACGCTGTCAGGATTATATTGATCCGGATAGTGCCGGCACTGGTATGGGTGAAGCTCCTATAGGGGCGCACTGTACTGTAGCCGCGGCTACAGTGCTAAACATCGATGTGTCAGCAACGCTTGTACTTGACAACAACGTAGCGCTTGAAAATATAAAAGCTAGCGCAAGCGCTGCTATAAAAAAATACCTTGCAAGCGTTGCCCTGAATGCAGAATATGTATCAATGGCAAAGGTCGGCAACATTATTATCAGTACCGAGGGTGTTGCTGATTACCATAGCTTGAAGCTAAACGGTAATGCAGACAGAGTACCTGTACCGGCAAAAGGTGTTGCAGTGCTCAGGAGCGTGACTCTAAATGTTTAAGAGTAAAGAATACTGCATTAAGACACTGCATCAGCTATATAGAGCTGATAAGTGGATAAATGAACTGTTTACCAGCGTAGGCCTTAGCCTGGATAATTTGGCAGCAACTGTCGACGAAATATACAATAATAACTTTTTTGATACAGCTAATGAAACGGCTATCAAGCATTATGAGTATGAACTTGGCATTGCTCCAAAATCAGGGCAGACGTTAGAAGAACGTAGAGCTGCTATACGTGCGCGCTGGATTGGAACTAGCAAGGTGGATATAGTGCTGCTGCAGGAATTGGCGAACAGCTGGAGGAATGGTGCAACCTTGATTGAATTCGTTGCAGGAAAGATACACGTAAAATTTATCTCTCCGATTGGTGCTCCGCGTGATTTAGATGCACTCAAAGCAGTATTTGAGGATACTAAACCTGCTCATTTGGCTATTTATTATACATTCATGTGGTTGAACTGGGGGCAGGCTAAGCAGGTTGGCTCATGGCGACAACATAAAACTAATGGCTCTTGGCTTAAGTTGAAGCAAATAAATTCTTGAGGAGGTTATCATGGGAAATTTCGATGGACTACCTAAAACAACATATATAAAGTTGAATAAGCCTGGTTATGATAACGCAGCTGATATCGAGGCTTTAAACGAAAATGCAGATATCGTTGATGCTTTACTGCAGCGGCTGCTGCTTACTACAGATAATATCAAAAAAACTTATGCGCGCACCGTTAATGGTAATGGTGTTGACAATAATGGTGAGGTTACGGTTGACATTGGTGTAAAAAAAGTTAATGGTGTTAGCCCTGATAGCGGTGGTAATGTTAATGTTAAAGAATATACGCACCCTGCTAGCGGTGTTGTTGCCGGCACTTATGACCGTGTTACGGTAGATGCCCAAGGCCATATTACCAGTGGCAGCAAAGCAAAAGCGTATATTTCATCGTCGTATACTTCTGGTGCGTCATGGTATAGGAAATGGTCTGATGGTTGGATTGAGCAGGGGGGCAAGGGTATTGCAAGCGGTTATTCATCGAATTCGCGGACTAATAATTTGCTTATGCCGTTTTCTAATACTAATTACACCATTGTCTGCACAAAGTTAGATAGTGATACATCTGCTGCTATTACTGTTGTGCAAAAAACGACAACTACATTCAACATGAGCTGTCATGGCCAAGGCGGTAGCGGTTTTAGCGCAACATCTGATATCGAATGGTATGCATGTGGTTATTAAGGCGGTGATGTAATGATTGGTACCAAGATTAGCAAAAGCGATTTTGATGGTGGATTATATGCTGAATGTGCTGTTTGGTGTAACGCCAATAATGCAACTATTGAGGACAAAGGAGATTATTATGAATGTGTTTCCGTTCCTCCGCTTAGCATCGAAGAATTAAAGGAATGCAAAATTGACGAATTAAAAGCTGCGCGTGATGTAGAAGAAGTACAGCCGATAGAATATGGTGATCATGTTTATGATTATGACAGCAAGGCCCGGGATAGAATGGCCGTTGCTATTATTGCGCTGGAATCAATGGGAGCAGATGCATCAATCAGCTGGACTACGGCCGATAATGAAGATGCGGTAGTAACTGCTAAGGACCTGCGCGCCATATCTACCAGCGTAGCCAATAGGTCCAATGCGTTGCATGTTAAATATCGCAAGCTGAAAGAACGTGTGCTGCAGTGCACTGAGGCTAAAGAAATTGAGGCTGTAAAGTGGTAAATGAGGTGATATTGTGATATATCTGGAGCTTGAAACTGCAGGGCTCATGCTCAAGAAAAAGCAGTTTGTGTATCTCGTAGCAGGCACAAAGAACTGCATCAGCATCAAGGTTAATTTTGATGAGCATTGGCAAGGGCTGGATATCTTTGCTATGTGTTACCGTGATAAGCGCGAATATACTTATACTATCAACAGCGCCGGAGAATGCCTTATCTCTGATATGGCTGTTATCAGTACGAGCGGTGAATTTAAAGTTAAACTACTGGGAACTACTGCTGACGGCAATGTGGTCATGACGACTAATATCGTAACTGCTTATCTGAATGATAATAAATTCATCGGTGCTGCCGGCGGTGAATTGGAGTATCCTACAAATGATTTCTTGGCCAAAGTATTGCAGGAAACTAAAAACGCCAAAGATTATGCTGACAAAGCCAAAGAGTACAGTGAATCCGTCAATGTATTTATCCCGAATGTGGACGAGTCCGGCGTTATTTCGTGGACTAATAAAGCAGGGATTGAAAATCCTGTACCGGTAAATATTAAAGGCAAAAAGGGTGACAAGGGTGAGCAAGGTCTAAGAGGTTTAACCGGACCGCAAGGCATCCAAGGCGAAAAAGGTGATGCGTTCACCTATAATGATTTCACCGAAGAACAGCTTGCCGGATTAAAAGGAGCCAAAGGCGAAAAAGGTGATAAGGGCGATAAAGGCGACACCGGTCCGCAAGGCCTGCAGGGCATCCAAGGTATTAAAGGTGAAAAAGGTGATGCCTTCACCTACAATGATTTCACCGAAGAACAGCTGGCGGGTTTGAAAGGTGAGAAAGGCGATGTTGGCCTTCAAGGTCCTCAAGGATTGAAGGGAGATAAAGGTGAGCAGGGTGTCAAAGGTGAACAAGGCCTGAAGGGTGACACCGGTCCGAAAGGTGACACCGGTGCGCAAGGTGCAAAGGGTGATACCGGAACACCGGCAACAATAAAAGTAGGTACTGTAAAAACAGGTGCAGCTGGTACTTCTGTTACTGTATCTAATAGTGGAACTGATTCGGCAGCCGTATTTAATTTTGTTATTCCGCGTGGCGAAAAGGGAGAGCAAGGCCTCCAAGGCATCAAAGGCGATGTTGGTCCGCAAGGACCGAAAGGTGTGAAGGGCGATAAGGGTGAGCAGGGTACAGGCGTAACAATCAAAGGGCGTTATGATTCTGTATCTGCTTTAAAGAGCGCCCATCCCAAAGGCAACGATGGGGATGCCTATATGGTAGGTGTCAATCTTTATGCTTGGAGTGGCAGCGAATGGATTGACTGTGGAAACATTCAAGGTCCGCAAGGACCTCAAGGCATCCAAGGCTTAAAAGGTGAGACCGGCCCTCAGGGAGCTAAAGGTGAAAAGGGTGATGCTTTCACATACAATGATTTCACCGAAGAACAGCTTGCCGGGCTAAAGGGAGCCAAGGGCGAAAAAGGTGATAAGGGCGACACCGGAGCCAGAGGCGAGCAAGGGGCGCAGGGGTTGAAAGGTGAAGCTGGAGCCAAGGGCGAAAACGGCACTGCTGCAACTATTACCATTGGCTCTGTAAGCGCTGGAACAGCAGCGAAGGTTACTAATAGCGGTACAACTTCAGCAGCCGTATTTGATTTCGTTCTCCCAAGAGG
>CAKQHU010000011.1 GCA_934234275.1 uncultured Phascolarctobacterium sp. | reverse complement strand
AAAAACCAGTGGAAATTTACCTGACGGTAAAACTCCACTGGTTTTCTGTTTAAGGCTGGGTTTTGTCCCAGCCTCTAAATTTTTATCAGCTATAAAAATTACAAGACAGCTTAAGCCGTCAAAGAATTACATGCACTCTTTGATTGCTTTAGCCATGCGTTGGATACCTTCAACAATGCGGTCATCCGGCATGTTGGAGTAGTTGATACGCATGCTGCGGTCAGTCTTTTGGTTCGGATAGAAAGCATCACCGATAACGCCGGCAACCTTCATCTCGATGCACTTGTTAAATACTTTACGTGCGCTTACGCCTTCAGGGAAGGTCAGCCACAGGAACAGACCACCTTCCGGATGAGTCCATTCGGTACCAGCCGGGAAGTATTTCTCCATGGATTCAAGAATCAGATCACGACGATGTTTGTACAGAGCAACGATTTCTTTAACGTGTGCATCCAGATCATATTGTTCCATGTAAGCATCTGCAACACCTTGGTCAAAGTTAGAGGTGTGCAGATCAGCGCTTTGTTTGATTTTAACAAACTCGCTCAGCAGGCTGTGCTCAGCTGCAATCCAGCCAAGACGCAGGCCCGGGCAGAAGATTTTGGAGAAGGTGCCCAGGAACATAACCAAACCTTTGGTATCCATAGATTTCAGGGACGGCAGGATAGTGCCTTCATAGCGCAGTTCGCCGTACGGATTATCTTCGAGTACCGGCAGGTTGTGTTTGTTAACTACTTCCATGAATTTTTGACGGCGTTCCATGGACCAGGTACGGCCGGTCGGGTTTTGGAAGTCAGGAATTACATAGATAAATTTGCAGTTCGGAGTGGTGGACAGGATTTTATCCAGCTCTTCTGGAATCAGACCACCGTTATCGGTCGGAACCTCAACAAATTTCGGTTGGTAAGCGTTGAATGCGTTCAAAGCGCCAAGGTAAGACGGGCTTTCGCACAGAACAACGTCGCCGGGATCCAGGAACAGCTTGCCTGCGAAGTCCAGGCATTGTTGAGAACCAGTGGTAATCAGAATGTCATCGGGGTCAACCTTGGTGTGATATTTATCAGCCATGCGTTTAGCAATTTTTGCACGCAGGGACGGGCGGCCTTCGGTAGTTGCATATTGCAGCAATTGACGACCTTCCTTCAGTACCAGGTCATGAGAAACCTTGGCAATTTCTTCTACAGGGAACAGTTCCGGTGCAGGCAGACCGCCGGCAAAGGAAATAATATCAGGCTGAGCAGTTAATTTTAACAGCTCGCGGATTTCAGAAGCTTGCATACGCTCCATACGTGTTGCGAATTTCATGTTTAAAAACCTCTCTTCATTGGAAACTATATTATTTTACCGTAACACTTATTGTAGCACCACAGTCTAAAACAAACAAGTAAAATATAGCTTTCGCTTAATTCCGCCTGCTTTTATAATAAATTGTGTTAACTTATTAACGGTTTGTACGGAATTTTGTTTGTTTTAATATTTCAGATACTTCAGCAAGCCTTCCAAGCCTTCCATGATATCATCATAAGTTACTTCAAAGTCACCGGTGTACCATGGGTCAGCAATGCTTGCGCCCTTGCGCTCGGTATAATCCAAAAGCAAATGCACCTTATCCTGCGTATCTTCACCGATTACTCTTCGCAAATTACGAATATTATTGCTGTCCATCACCAGAAGTAAATCATAATATTCGTAGTCACGCTTTGTTACCTGTACTGCATGCTTGCCTGCGACGCTGATGCCAAGCTGCGCCAGCTTATTGCGCGTGCCGTAATGTACAGGATTACCGATTTCTTCCCTGCTTGTCGCTGCCGAAGCAATTTCAAAATCAGCAGCAATACCGCGCTTTTTTACAATATCCTTCAATAAAAACTCTGCCATCGGCGAACGGCAGATGTTGCCGTGACAGATAAAGAGAATTTTATGCATGGATTTGTCCTTTCTAAAACTTAAGAATTAATTAGAGCCTTATTTAATCCGTTTCTGAATATCTTCAACAGATGGCAGTTGCTTTTCCAGATCATCCGGCAGGCTACTGGTTATTTTGTATTCGCTTACACCAATCGGCTTTGAAATATCCTTGAGTGAATATTCTGCAACCACATTGTTTTTGCTTTTGCACAGAAGCAAACCAATGGACGGATTATCCTGCTCTTTTTTCAAAATGCCGTCCACGGCTGACAGATAAAAGTTTAGCTGACCAGCATATTCCGGCTTGAAATCACCGGTTTTCAATTCGATAACTACATAACAGCGAAGATTCAGGTTATAGAACAACAAATCAATGTAAAAATCATCGCCGCCTACGTTCAGGTGATACTGGTTTCCCAGAAAAGCAAACCCTGTTCCAAGCTCCAGAAGGAGCTTTGTGACATCCCTAACAAGTGCCTGCTCAATATCCCGTTCGAGCATATCCTCCCGGAAAGGAATAAAATCAAATACATATGGATCTTTCATTGTCTGCGCTGCAAGTTCACTTTGCGGAGACGGTAAGCGGTGATCAAAATTTGTAACTTTATCTGCCAGAACCTGTCTCTGATACAAGTTGCTTTCAATCTGATGGACAAGAACATTTCGAGACCAACCGTTTTCCGCTGACTTTTTGATATACCATTTACGTTCATCCATATCAGCGACCTTATCCAGAAGAACTATATTGTGACCCCATGGAATTTGTGCAACAACCTGTTGCACAAATTCTCGGTCTGGATAAATCTCTGCGAATTTTGCCATATACTTCAAATTACGAACAGAATATCCTTTGCTTTCTGGAAAAGCAATCCGAATATCTGCTGCAAGGTTATCAATAAACTTGTTTCCCCATGATTTATGTTCATTGATTACGCAACCAATATCATAATAGAGAAGCAGCATATCTGCATTCACATGAATTGCCGCACGATATTGTGCCGCAGTAATTTCACTCTTGATATTTTCGATAATGGAGAGATACTCAGTTGTATTCATTAGCACACTCATCGCCTCGCTTTCACATAATTCTTATCATTATTTTCTCTATATAAGATCCTATAGTATGAAATATTTTTCACGTCATTTATCCTTATTTTTTCCATACGGAGCTGTTTCTTCAGCAGCCATACTGTATGTTGCTTTTGACTCATAAATATACGCCTTATGTTCCTGAAAGGAGACTACCTTATCACTCATCATATCATTATTATCCGTCCAAAGCTCACACTGCGTCATTACGGTCTGAACAGCATCCGCCATCCCTTCCGGTGGGTATTTATGTTTTTTCAACAGGCGCTTAATAAGGGTACGCATTTTGGCACGGGCAGATTCTTTGCGCTGCCAGTCAATCGTTTTATTCCTACGAAGTGTATCCGCCAATTCCTTGGTAATCGCAATCAGTTCTTCATTTTCGTAAAAGTCCTTGATTGCTTGCGGTTTGGTAAGTGCATCGTAAAATGCCAATTCATCGGCTGTAAGGCCGAGCTGTTCGCCCTCTTTGTGGGCTTCAGCCAGTTGCTTAGCAAGTTTCAGCATTTCTGCGATGACTTCTTCATTGGTGAGCATGCCATTCAGATATGCATTGATTGCTCGCTGCATAATCTCGCTGAACTTTTCAGACTTAACCACATTCGTTCTGCGATAAACAGATACCTGCTCCGCTATCAGTTTTTTCAGCAGCTCGATTGCCAGGTTCTTCTCCTTCATTTTACTGATTTCCTCAAGGAACTTCGAATCAAACAAGGAGAATTCCTCTTGCATATCAGAGAACAGGTTAATAACGCCCTCGCTCTTGATGCTCTGCTTCAAAAGCTCATTGATACGAGCGTTCATTTCAGGCAGGGAAATCTTCTTGCCGGTTCCCGCATTGGTCAGTCGCAGCACCAGAACACGCACCGATTCAAAGAACGCAGCTTCAAAGCGGTCAGCTTCGCACACCATGGAAGAACAAAGAGAAAGAGCCTGGTGAAGCATAAGCGCTTCCTTGATAAAAGTATCTTTTTCTTTATCCTTTTCACGGGCAATGATATAGTTTACCGCACCGCTGATGGTCTTTGCTCTTTCTAAATCTGTTCCGGTCGTGAACTTGGTGTAGTCAAATCCATGGAACATATCACGGCAAACACCGAGCTTTTCGATAAACTTCGGATAAGCAACCTTAGCAACATCCGTATCACCATAGTTTTTCTTATCACGGGTGGTGTAGTCATTCATCGCCTGCTTTAATGCGCTAGCAATGCCTACATAGTCAACTACCAGACCGCCTTCCTTGTCACGGAACACACGATTGACACGGGCGATTGCCTGCATCAGATTGTATCCGCTCATCGGCTTATACACATACATAGTAGCCAAGGACGGAACATCAAATCCAGTCAGCCACATATCAACGACAATGGCAATCTTCATCGGGCTGTTGTTGTCCTTGAATTTTTTCGCCAGCTCGTCCTTGTGCCGCTTATTGCCGATAATATCATGCCATTCTTCAGGGTCGTTATTTCCGCCGGTCATAACAATACCGACTTTTTCCTTCCAGTCAGGGCGCAGCTCCAGAATCCGCTTATAAATCTTCATTGCAATCGGGCGGGAATATGCCACAATCATCGCTTTGCCTGTAAGCAGACCTTCACGGTAATTCTCGTAATGGTCAAGAATATCGCAAACGAGAGAGTTGATGGTGTTGTCGTTGCCCAATATAGCTTCCATCTGTCCCAGTGTTTTCTTGCTCTTTTCAATAACCTCTGGATCGGCATTGTGCGCCATGATTTCATACTCTGCATCAATCATGCGTAGCGTAGCTTCATCCAGGTTGAGCTTAATGACACGGCTTTCGTAATAAACCGGGCGGGTTGCACCATCTTCAACAGCCTGCGTCATATCATAAATGTCGATGTAGTCACCGAACACTTCACGAGTGCTGCGGTCTTTCGAGGAAATCGGTGTTCCGGTAAAACCGATGTATGTAGCGTTCGGCAGACTGTTTCGGATAATTCGTGCAGTACCTACAACACGCTTGGCGATTTCTTCACCGTCCTCATTCTTGGTCATCTTAATCTTTTCGGTTAAGCCGTACTGTCCACGATGGGCTTCGTCTGCCATAACGATGATATTTCTGCGCTCAGAAAGAGCTTCGTGAGATTCCTCAAACTTCTGCATAGTCGTAAAGATAATACCGTTAGCTTGTCTACCTTCCAACCAATCTTTTAATCCAACATAATTTTTACTCGAAGTCTCTGTCAGTTTTCTACAAGTGGCGTGCACCGGTTCCTGACGCAAGAAATCCTTGCACTTTGCAAACTGTCCGAAAAGCTGATCGTCCAAATCGTTTCTGTCGGTCAGCACAACGATAGTTGGGCTATCTAGGGCTTCTTGGAGCAGATGGGTATAGAATACCATCGACAGCGACTTGCCGCTGCCCTGCGTATGCCAGAACACACCGCCTTTACCATCGGTAACGATAGCTCGTTTAGTCGATTCAATTGCTTTTCTTACAGCAAAATACTGATGATAACCAGCCAATATTTTGAAGAAGTTCACACCCTCATTGGAAAAACAGATAAAGTTCTTTATCAGGTCAAGCAGGCGTTCCTTTTGGAACATTCCCTCAAAGAAGGTATCAAACTGTGCGTACTGCGTATTTTCATAGCTTCCATCGACTGTTTTCCATTCCATGAATCGATCTTCACCGGAAGTAATTGTACCGGCTTTAGAGGTCATCTGGTCACTCATAACGCAAATGGCATTATAGATGAACATGGAAGGAATTTCCTTCATGTAGTTGCGGAGCTGGCGGTATGCAGCAGAAGCATCGGTTTCTTCTCTGGACGGAGATTTCAGTTCCACAATAACGACCGGAATACCATTCAGGAAAAGCAGAATATCCGGGCGTTTGTTGCTGTTTTCGATGAAAGTCCATTGATTTGCTACAATAAAGGAGTTATTGTCGGGATTTTTATAGTCAACAAGATAGACGATGGAGGAGCGTTCCTCGCCTTTTTCAAAATAGCGCACAGGAATGCCGTTTTGCAGGTAGTCCATAAAGACAGTGTTTTTCTGCACCAATTCGCCGTTTTCAAAGTTCTTCAGCTTAAAAAGTGCATCACTAATAGCGTCCTCCGGCAGAGAATGGTTCAAACGATATAGGGAAGCAACAAGCTCTTCCTCATACAGAGGATTGTGAAAATCCCTCTCTATGTCGGGTCCATACAGGTAACTGTAGCCCATGTTCCGGAATAATTCGATTACGGAGTTTTCATAGTCCGCTTCGGTATATAATCCTGGCATAATATCGCTCCTTTTCTGTGGTATTCTTACTCCATTTTTATATCATAGCGTTTTTCTTTGTATATTAGGTTGCTTCACCGGCAACAATTTTCTGGTAAACGAAAATTTAGTGGCTTAGAGGTCGATGTCGGATACATCCAGTTCGCCGGACATAAGTTTTGGCAAAATAGTATCTCGTAAAGAAGCAAGTTTTACATTTTCCTGTTTATTTGCTTCCCATTGATTCATCATAGTCCCTGCAAAAGTCTCAAATTTTGCAAGAGTTTCAACATCTGGAAGTAATATGTTGACTTTTTTCATATCACCTTGTGTAATAAGTGGTTGTGTTGAGCCACGATTCATTGCTGAATAATCAATTCTTTGCAAAATTTGATTGGTAAATTCATAGTAGGAACTTTTAATAACGAGAGTGTTATCCGAAGTCCAACAAGGAGCATTGAATCGCTGAACTATACCGTGTGTACCAACACGACCAGTAACAAGGATCTTATCTGTATGGTTTGCCTCTGAGGTAAAACCCATTACAGACGCAGCACCAACAATAGGAATTGGTGTTTCTTTACTGAACGATTCAGCCTTTATTGGTGGACGTTTACCGTTTGAAATCTCTGTAATGGTTGAAAGTTCTTGATTACTCCAGCTTTCAGGGCAAACACCATTTGTGAGGTCGAAGTTTTCAAACCAAGATTCATAAAGCGCAGAGATTTGTTGCTCTAAATTTTCGTTTATCGCATTGTTTACTTGTATTTTAGCATCAATTGCTGAGCATAGATTTGTAATCTTTCTTTGTTCCTCAATACTCGGAAAAGAAAAAGGCATTCTCTTAAAATCTTTCAATACAATTCTTGGTATCGCAGAGCCTGAACCGTAATTTTCACGAACATCTTTCCTTACAGCTGGTGATTTTAATGTATAGTATAAGAATTCTGGCGTTATCTTCCTACAATCAGCCCTCAATATTGCTATTGAAGATAATAATGCCGGGCGTTCATCTTGCTTATAAATGATAATATCTTCAAAATATCTTGCCCCGTCTTTTCCTACCAGAATATCATTTTTTTCTGGGACACACCCTTGATTCCGAAGTTTTTCATAATCTTCTTCGCCAATCTGTTTGCAATTTGAGAAGTCAAAACCAAATTCGGTAAAATCTTTAACAGAAGCCATGTAATGCCCTAGTTCTACACTCTTAGGGCTATTATGTGCTCCATCGGTCACAACGGTACACACATCATCTATTGTTGCTGTAACCCATTTAGATTTCATAACCAATCGCCCCCAGCTTCTTACGTATTTCTGCTTCAAGTTCATGAGACTTGGCAAACATATCAGAAAGCTCCGAAGTCAGGCGAGCCATTTTTTCATCAAACGGTTCACTATCTTCTTCCTGTTCTTCAATGCCAACATAGCGCCCAGGGGTCAGAATGTAGTCTTGCTTTTCGATAGTCTGCAAATCTGCCACCGCACAGAATCCCTTCACATCTTCCAGAGTGCCGTTTTGGAATGCTTCAAAGGTATCCGCTAGTTTCTGAATATCTTCATCCGTGAAATCTCTGTGCTTGCGGTCAACCATATAACCCATCTTGCGGGCATCAATAAACAACGTTTTTCCTTTCTGCTTTTTGTTTTTGCTAATGAACCAAAGCGTAACAGGAATCGTCACACTGTAAAACAGCTGCGTAGGCAGGGCAACGATGCCTTCCACCAAATCGGCGTTGATAATATTCTTTCTAATCTCACCCTCACCGGAGGACTGCGTAGACAGTGCACCGTTCGCAAGCACCAAACCAATCTTGCCGTTCGGTGCAAGGTGGTGAATCATGTGCTGAATCCATGCGTAGTTGGCATTACCGGGCGGTGGCGTTCCGTACTTCCAGCGAACATCATCCTGCAATTTGTCCTGTCCCCAGTTGGACAGATTAAAAGGCGGGTTTGCCATAATGAAATCCGCACGAAGATTGGCATGAAGGTCATTAAAGAACGTATCAGCCTGATACGGACCGAAGTTTGCATCAATGCCACGAATCGCCATATTCATCTTCGCCATTTTCCAGGTATCCGCATTGGATTCCTGACCATAAACAGAAATGTTTTGACGATTGCCACTGTGTGCTTGAATAAACTTCACACTCTGCACAAACATACCGCCAGATCCGCAGCACGGGTCATAAACACGGCAATTATTGAACGGCTTCAGGATGGCAACGATTGTCTTAACAATACTGGACGGTGTGTAGAACTCGCCGCCCTTCACACCTTCGTAAGCAGCGAACTGTGCGATACAATACTCGTAAGTTCTGCCCAGAAGATCCTTACCTTCCTCGGTATCAGACATATCCATATTGGTGAACAGATCAACGACATCACCTAAAACTCGCTTGTCCAAATCCTGGCTTGCGTAATTCTTCGGAAGCACATTTTTCAGAGATTTATTATCTGCTTCAATCTCTCTCATTGCTTCATCAAGGACTGTGCCAATTTCCGGAGTGTGAGCCGCAGCTGCAACCGTAGACCATCTTGCTTTTTCCGGGACAAAGAAAATATTCTCACCCAAATACTCGTCACGATCTTCTTCAAAGCCCTCACCCTCTGCAACAAGCTCGTTATACTTTCTCTCAAATGCACTGGAAATATAGCGAAGAAAAATCAATCCGATGATTACCTTTCTATATTCAGCGGCAGGAATGTGCCCCCATAACACACAGGCAGCATCCCAAATCTGTTTTTCAAAGCCAATGTTGGCATTATTCTTTTCAGCCATTGTCAGTCCCTCTTTCTTACCACTTATTCAAATCAATAATTTCCCATTTTCCATATCTCTTTCCGCCCACTCTGCGGATATAGTTCTTTTTCTGCAAGGATTCCATGATGCGCTTCTCGCCTTTTTTGATATATTCTTCAAGCTCAAATTGCCAGTTCTTTTCTGCTGACATAGCTGCACCTCGCCTCTTGCTCAATACGCAATCCTAAAATAGTCCAAATATGCCTTATATCTATCCTGCGCAGCAAGGCAGGTATCCGTCAGATAACCATTTTCCTTGCCCCACTCCTTTAAGCCACGATAGTAAAACATTTTCAGATTATCCTCTATAATAAACGGAACAATATTATATTTCAAGCACTCTTTAAACATAATCAGCCTGCCAACGCGTCCATTGCCATCCTGAAACGGATGAATCCTTTCAAAACGCACATGAAAATCAAGAATATCTTTAAACGTCTTACTCTTTTTCGCATTATATTTTGCCAAAAGCGCTCGCATCTGCTCGCTAACCTCTTCCGGCAAAGCCGTATCTCTGCCGCCAACCTCATTGGGAAGCTTTTTATAATCACCGACAGCAAACCAATCCTTACGCGCATCACTCGTGCCGGTTTTCAAAATAAAGTGCAATTCCTTTATCAGCTTTTCGGATAAAGTAGTCTTTGCCTTATCTATAAGCAAATCAATACAGCGAAAGTGATTAGCAGTTTCAATAACATCATCCACGTTCAAAACTTCATTTTCCACACCAATCGTATTCGTTTCAAAAATATAACGCGTCTGCTCATGTGTCAGTCTGCTGCCTTCCATATGATTAGAGTTATAGGTCAACTCAATTTGCGTTTTATGATAGATACCGCCTGCATATCTGCTTGCTTTTTCTTCCTGCAGAACATTTAACAAGCTACGCTCGCTCTGCTTATTCTTATTAACACGCTCCGGTTTTACTGCTGTTTCCGGAATACTCCATACTCTGCCATGCAGTTCTGCTCCCTGCACACGCCCCTGCGCACAATAATTACGCACGCTGCGCTCGGATATCTGCCACTTTTTCGCTGTTTCAGCTACTGAAAGATACTTCATCAGCTCACCTCCGTTACGTTATATCTAAGAATAGTATAGCATGTTGACGGCAAAAACTTCAATTAATTTGTTTTGATAGCCAATTATTTTTGCCGCCAAAAAGCACTCCGCAATTTTTTTATCATTGCTTTTGGCTTATTTACGTATTCTCACACATAGAAAGAAAATAATCAAGGGACTGTCACCGCAAGTAAGTTTTACTTACGCGACAGTCCCTTTTTGCTTATCAATATTACTTCAGCAGTTCCTTTTCTTCCAGATAGACAGCCAACAGCTGCGCTACCTTATTCACCAGCTTCAGGCAGTTTTTCAAATGCTCACGTGTATTAAACTCGTAAGGCATCAAATCACCGCAGGCGCAGGAGCCGAATTCCTTAGCAAAGCGCTCATGGAATTCCAATGTCAGCGGATAAATTTCTGCCAACGGCTTGTCGCTCGGCTGATTGCGACCGGCCAGCGTACTGATGACCATCACACAGCCTGCCATCGCCCCGCACAAATCGCGTGCATGGCCAATACCGCCGCCAAAGCCTGAGCACAGACGGAAAGCGTTATCATCAATATTCACGCCTGCCTCCTTGCGGAAGGTTTCCACAATCGCTTCGCAGCAGTTATAACCGCTCTTAAAATTGTTGCCTGCTGCCATGCCCATTTTTTCGCTAAATTCACTCATTCTTTTCTCCTCCTTGCATAACAATATTAAAATGCTTACTTTTTGTCGTTATCGCTTTCCGTCGCATACGGCCAACCGCTCATGCCTCCCTCCAGGCTGTAAACATCACGGAAGCCGCGGGCGCGCAGGATAACCTCCGCTTCGTAGCCACGCAAATCAATCTGGCAGGCTGTAACTATTTTCTGCTCTTTATCCATCTTGCTGATATCCGCTGTCCGCAAGGCATCAAGCGGCAGATTTACTCTCGACGGAATGCCGGCAATACGCTTAGCTGCTACCTCTGCCGGCGTACGTACATCAACGAATAAATAATCCTCCTGCGTGCGGTTCTTTTCAAAGTCTACAGGATTAATGCTGCGCAGCTGTCCGTCAAGTTTATTTTGCAGGACATTGGCTGCAGTTGCGATATTCTCAATCGGCGTATTAAACGGCGGAGCATAAGCCAGATCAAGTCCGGACAAATCCTCCAGAGTTGCACCTAAAGAAATTGCCGCCGCCAATGTATCAATACGCTTTGCTACGCTCGCTCCGACAGCCTGCGCCCCCAATACGCGGCCGCTGCTCTTTTCCGCCAACAGCTTCAGCACAATACGCCCTGCTCCCGGCATATAACCCAAACGATCGAAGCCTGGTACAACTACGCTTGCAAAATCAATACCGGCCTGCTGCGCAGTCCGCTCATTCAAACCGGTTGCCCCAGCTTCCTGCGCAAAGAAGCGACAAGCGGCAGTTCCCAGGACACCGGGATATTGCTTCCGCGCTCCGCAGATATTATCCGCAATTACGCGGCCATGCTTGTTGGCGGTAGAACCCATAGGCACAAACACCTTGGCTCCGCTGACACGATGAGTGTTTTCCGCACAGTCACCTCCGGCATAAATTGCATCATCGCTTGTCTGCAGGTATTCGTTAACCGCAATACAGCCGCTCGGACCTATAACAAGGCCGGCCTCACGCGCCAGCTCCACATTCGGACGCACGCCGACGGCAACGATAACCAACTGTGCCGGAATTACACGTTTATCTGTCTGCACTCCGCTAACTCTACCGTTTTCTACAGTGAAGGCACCTGCTCTTTCCTCCAGATAAATATCGAGCAGCGGATTTTTCGTATCACGCAGCAGCAGTGCTGCCATATCCTCATCAAGCAGCTGCGGCAGCAGTCTGTCCTGCTGTTCCAGAACGCTGGTATGCAAACCGCGGCGCACAAAAGCTTCTGCCAGCTCCAGACCGATAAAGCCTGCGCCGATGATAACTACATCCTTAACGCCTCCTTCGGCAATTTCCTTATCTACTGCTTCAACATCCCATGGGAACCAGAAGCTGTGAATGCCTGCGGCATCAGCATTAGGCAGGGGAAGCTTCACAGGCGTACTGCCAGTTGCCAACACCAGCACGTCATAAGACAGCTGTTTCAGCTCTCCCTTTTCCATATAATGCACGCATTTTTGCACTCTGTCTATTTTTTGCACATTACAGCCACAGCGGGCATCCACGCCCTTAACGGCCGCAAAATAATTACTGTCGCGCAAGGCTCCCTGCGGTGTATGGTCAAAGCTGTCCATGCTCTTAACCTCACCGCTGATAAAATACGGAAAGCCACATGCGCCATAGCTCAGTTGTGGTCCGCGTTCCAGCACGATAATCTCTGCTTCGGCATCCAGCCTGCGCAAGCGCGCCGCCGTTTTCATACCGGCGGCCACCCCGCCGACGATTACTACACGTTTGCCCATAATATCACCTCCAAGAACGATTTCGGCATTATCTTACTATTATGAAAATTTAACTGTCACCACTATCTCCTTCAGCAACAATCTCTCTATATTCATTATAACAAAACAGCCTCCGAAAGCAAAGCTACGAAGACTGTTTACAAAAATTATTATATGCTATTTTGCTTCATACACACTCAAAGCTTCCATTGCCAATGCATAACCGGCGAAGCCCAGGCCACAAATCTGGCCGACGCAGCCTGCCACCGTTACAGAATGATGGCGGAACTCCTCACGCTGATGAATGTTGCTGATATGCACCTCAATCGCAGGAATATTTACTGCCTTCAATGCGTCCAGAATTGCTACGCTGTAATGCGTAAATGCCGCCGGATTGATAACAATGCCGTCAAAATGACCGTAAGCATTCTGAATAGCGGTAACTATATCGCCCTCATAATTGCTTTGCAGCAGCTCCACCTCCACGCCAAGGCGGTCAGCCGCAGAACGGATGTAAGCACACAGGCTGTCATAATCATCACGGCCATAGATATTTTTTTCACGGATGCCCAGCATATTAATGTTAGGACCATTCAAAACTAAAATTTTACGCATCTTTATCCCTCCAGCTTAGCGGCAATATTCAACAGCTTGCGCAGAACTCTGCCGAAATCGCCGTTATTATCAATTGTATAATCAGCATATTGGCGGTAAAGCGCAATACGCTCGTTATATAAAGTATAAAGCTTCTGCTTATCGGCAGCTAGCAACGGACGCGCATCACCGGCAATACATCCGATGATGTTTTCCGGTTTGCGGTCGATAAAGACCACAACACCGCCGCGCTTCAGCAGCTCCATGTTTTCCGCACGCTTTACGGCACCTCCGCCTGTCGCGATAACAGCTCCGTCACATTCCGCCAGATACGCCAGCGTGCGCGTTTCCGCTGCGCGGAACGCATCTTCGCTTTCAGCGAAAAACGCCTTGATTGTACGCTGCTCACGCTCTTCGAGGACAATATCGGCATCATAAAACGGCAGCTGCAAGCGCTTCGCCATGCGCTTGCCAAAGGTGCTCTTGCCGCAGCCCGGCATACCAATCAGCACAATATTTTTCATATAGTCTGCTCCAAATCCTGCATGATTTTGACGATTAATTCGCTGTCGTATTTTTCGCCCTGCCAGATTTCCTGCGCAGCCACAGCCTGTGCCACAAGCATGAACAAACCATTGACAGTCTGCATTTTAGCCTCAGCAGCCTGCTTTAAGAACAAAGTCTGCTTAGGGTTATAAATCAAATCGACAGCAGCGTCAAAATTGCTGATTTCCTCAGGCGTAACCGGTGCAGCGTTAACCTTGGGATACATGCCCACAGGCGTGCAGTTGACAATCACATCACCGGTCAGCGCTGCCAAACCGTCATAATCAATAAACTTACACTTAGGCGCAATTTTAAGGAAATCCTTATCAACATGCGCAACGTCACGCGTAACAAGATACAGCTTGCCGACACGCTTATCAACCATATATTTGACAACCGCACGCGCAGCGCCGCCGGTGCCCAGCACCGCAACACGCTTAGCGCGCACATCAATATTGTTGTATTCCAGCATTCTGCCGAAGCCGAAGTAATCGGTATTGTAGCCTTCAGCACCGTTTTCATCGAACTTAATCGTATTTACAGCGCCGATAGCCTTAGCCTCACGCGTAATGTTGTCCAAAAAAGGCATAACGTGCAATTTATGCGGAATGGTAACATTGCTGCCCGCATAATTAGCGCGCAGCTCTTCCATGCGCTTGGGCAATTCCTCCTGCGGCGTTTCCAGCAGTGTATAATCTCCTTCGATACCGGTATATTTAAAAAACAGCTCGTGAATCTGCGGTGAAAGGCTGTGTCCCAGCTTGCCGCCCAAAAGTCCGTAATGCTTCATCTGTTTATTCCTTTCGCTCGTAAGCACGATAATTGCCAAGAACCTTGCAATAGGTGCTCTTAGATTTTATTTCTTCCATCACATCGATAACCAACGGATCTGCCAGATTACCGGTAACATCGATGTAGAAAAAGTATTCCCATGTTTTGCCGACAATCGGACGCGATTCCAGATTCAGCATATTCAGGCCCATATGGTAGAAGCTGGCGAGCATTTTATACAGCGAGCCTGTTTCGTGCTTCACAGCAACAATCAGCGTAATCTTATTTGCGTTCACTACGATTTCCGGTTTTTTGGCAATAATGACAAAGCGGGTGTAATTATTGCTGTTGCTGTTAATCGCCGGAGCAATAATCTTTAAATTATAAAGCTCTGCTGCCTGCTTGCCGGCAATAGCGCCTAAGGTTACATCCTGCTTTTCAGCAACCTCCTCCGCACTCTTAGAGGTACTGAAATATGGAATTTTCTCTATATCCGGATAGTCATGAAAGAAATCTGCACACTGCTTCAAGCCCTGTGGATGCGAATACACTGTTTTAATCGTGCCAAGCGATGCACCCTCACAGCCTAACAGGTTTTGCTCAATCTTTACGCATTGCTCACCCACAATGCTGCAGTCATACTGACGCAGCAAATCATATACCTCGGTAATACCGCCTGTCGAAGAATTTTCAATCGGCAGCACGGCGTAATCCATCGTACCCTCGCTGATACTGGAAATTACTTCTTCGAAGGTCTGGAAATGATGACGGTTGTATTGGCGTCCGTGAAAATATTCCTCCAACGCCTGATGCGTAAAGGAACCTGCCGGACCGAAGCAGCCCACCTCAAAGGTTTTGTCATTTGCTTCAGCCAGAGCAGTTTCTTCCAGCAGGCAAGCCTGGTCGATAATACCACGCATAATGTTTTTCACAGCCACTGAATAATCCTTGTT
Source organism: uncultured Phascolarctobacterium sp. (assembly GCA_934234275.1). Lineage (GTDB taxonomy): Bacteria > Bacillota > Negativicutes > Acidaminococcales > Acidaminococcaceae > Phascolarctobacterium_A. The sequence goes on along the minus strand of CAKQHU010000011.1, from coordinate 1,306 downwards.
CTCCAAAAAGCCCGCTACCTTTTCGATCACCTTGGCTTCACGGTTTTTGTCCTTAACAGGCAGGCCTTTGGATTTTTTATAGGCAGCTACCTGCATTACCAGGTGCAAACGGCTTTCCAGTACGTCGGCCAGCTGCTGGTCAACCTTGTCTATTTCTTGGCGGATTTTTTCTAAATCAAGCTCCTGCATCTTATTTCTCCCATTTCTTCGCTTCTAAAAGTAAATCCCACAGCGTCCACGCAACTACCGCTTCGATAACAGGCACAGCACGCTGCACAATACAGGGATCATGTCTGCCGACGATAGCAAGTGTTGTATCAGCCTGCTCCTTAAGGCTCACAGTCTGCTGCTCGCGTGCAATCGAAGGTGTCGGCTTAATGGCCACGCGCACTACCAACGGCATGCCATTGGTAATACCGCCGGTAACGCCGCCGTTGTGGTTTGTCAATGCCAGCACTTTGCCGTCAACGTAATGCAAAGCGTCATTTGCTTCAGCACCGGTTAGCCCGGCAAAGCCAAAGCCGTCGCCAAACTCTATGCCTTTAACCGCAGGCACGGAAAACAGCGCATGGCTCAGCATGCTTTCCACGGAATCAAAATACGGTGCGCCGATTCCTGCAGGCAAATGCAGTGCAATAGCTTCAACTACACCACCCACGCTGTTAAGCTCGCTCTTAGCCTGCAAAATGCGCTCCTGCATTTTTTCGCCGACAGTATCATCCATAACCGCAAACTTTTTCGCATGCAGCTCTGCCAATTCTGCATCACTTACGCCCATTGGATTGAAGCGCTCTTCTTGGATATCGTTAATCTGCAGAATATGCGAACCAACAACAATACCATGTTGTGCCAGTGCCTGCTTGGCTACAGCACCGGCAAAAACGAGCGGTGCCGTCAGTCGACCGGAAAAATGGCCGCCGCCGCGATAATCATTAAAGCCCTGATAACGCACATGGCCTGCGTAATCCGCATGTCCGGGGCGCATTTTATCGGCAAGAATGCTGTAATCCTTGGAATGCTGGTCGCTGTTGACGATACGCGCGCACAACGGCGTACCTGTCGTAAAGCCATTGAAGAAGCCGCTTTGGATTTCTACCGTATCGCTTTCCTTGCGTGCCGTGCTCAACGCATTCTGTCCGGGAGCACGACGTGCCATTTCGGCAGCAATCTTTGCTTCATCCAGTGCCAGTCCCGGCGGCAGTCCATCCAGCACTACGCCGATGGATTTGCCGTGCGATTCGCCGTATATCGCCATTTTTATATTCATGCCAAAAATTCCGCTCATGCCAGCACCTCAATTTTTCCG
>CAKQHU010000010.1 GCA_934234275.1 uncultured Phascolarctobacterium sp. | reverse complement strand
CTGATTATTGCCCGTACCTACGCTTCCTTTGAAATCTGGATGGCTGTAGCTATTATCTATCTGATTATGACCTTTGCTGTTGCAAGGTTTACCGGTTATCTGGAGCGGAGGTTTGACACGAAATGAGCAAGGAAATGATTGTAATCAAAGATCTGAAGAAAAGCTTTGGTGATCTGCACGTACTCAAGGGTGTAAACCTGACGATTGCGGAAAAAGAGGTTGTTGTTATCATCGGCCCCAGCGGTAGCGGTAAGAGTACTCTGCTGCGCTGCATAAACTTTTTGGAGGAGCCTACCGGCGGCAGTATTGTTATCGATGGTATTCCTCTGAACGGTGAGGCTAATATTAACGAAATCCGCAAGGAAGTAGGCATGGTATTCCAGCGCTTTAATCTGTTCCCGCATATGACTGTTATGCAGAATCTGATGCTGGCACCGATGAAGGTGCGCGGCGTTTCTAAGGATGAAGCAGAAAAGACTGCGCATATGTACCTGAAAAAGGTTGGCATGGAAGACAAAGCCAACAATTATCCCGACCAGCTCAGCGGCGGTCAGCAGCAGCGTGTTGCTATTGCGCGTGCACTGTGCATGAAGCCGAAAGCTTTGCTGTTTGACGAGCCTACAAGTGCTCTTGACCCGGAAATGGTTAACGAGGTTCTGGACGTTATGAAGCAGCTGGCTAATGAAGGCATGACCATGGCCGTTGTTACTCACGAAATGGGCTTTGCCCGTGAGGTTGGCGACCGTGTATGCTTCGTAGACGGCGGAAAAATTTTGGAAGAAGGAACTCCTGAGGAGATTTTTGGCAATCCGAAAGAAGAACGCACCAAAAACTTCCTGTCCAAGATTTTATAAGAAAATTAAATATGGGTAAGATGTTTCATGGTGATAATGATTAATCTATTCAGCCAACTAACATTGTGCTGATAGAATGATTTTTTTAATAAAATGAAATGTTTTACATTAAAAAGAAGCAAAACTCCGCTTTAAGGATGTTGACCTATGTATGAGAGATGTTATTTTCATAGGTTACATTAAAGCGGAGCTTTTTGTATTTACGTAAAAATTAGCTAAAATATCCTGATGTAAAAAATTTTCTTAATTTTTCTGCTTGACGGCAGATATAATAGGGTGCTATAATGCATTTATCAACAATTATGTAATTAAAGTAAATCTCAAAATAAATAGCAAATTAATGCATACAAGTTATCAGCTGATAGAAGTTAGCGACACTTTGCTTTATTGGATTTCGGAAAGCTATTTTATTTTTATATTGAGACAAGAAAAACTGATAATTGCTGAAAATAGTAGAGCTGTTTTGATAATAAGTGAATATTAGCGTATCAGGTGTATTACACTTAATAGGTAAACAGGTGCAAAACCTGTGCTGTCCCGCAGCTGTAATGTGGAGCCGGTCTTATTACGTCACTGGGAAACCGGGAAGACAAGGTTGGCGATGAAGCAGAGCCAGAAGAACTGCCTGATATAGGGCCTTTCGAACAACCTGCGATGTACAGGATTGCGCTTTCCCGGGGATAAGTGCGTCTTGCTGTCACAGTGCGGCAAGACGCTTTTATTTTAACTGTAATGTTTGCATGAAATATATTTATTATTCTTGCATATTAACATCTGACAAGCGGAACAAGGATAGCTTGGTCAGATGGTTTTATGAAAATAAATTTTTTCCCAGTATGCTCAAAAATTATGAGAGAAAGGAGGAGCTATGAAAAGGATATTTATGCTGCTGACCTTAATTCTGGCGCTGATGTGCCCTGCACTTGCCGGTGCTGAGGTATCGAGTGACAAAATGATTTTGGATTGGACAACATCCAAGGTATGGGTTAACGGCGGCGATCTGTGTGTAACAGGTACTTTTGTCAACAAGCGCAATGACGTTGCAATCACTAAGCTGAACGAATTTATTATGCGTGTTACATACACAGATAAAAATGGCGAGCGCAAGCAATTTCTTGGCAGACCAGTAAAGTTTCCTATGTGTAAGATTCCTGCCAAAGCTTCACGCAAGCTGAATCTTAATTTTGGCCCGTTTGCTGATGATAGTGTCAACAACTGGGTAACAGCGCAGACCTATACGTTTACGTATATTAATGGTGCGCGGTTCTGATAATGTTTTTGATGAGTATTAGGCGTTGAGTTTGCAAGAAACTCAAATTTTACAGAAAGAAGTGTATGAGTAACATGAAGAGAAGATATACAGCTGCGGCTGCTATGATGATGGCAATGGGCCTGTGCGCAAGCGCAAGCGCAGCAGCTACTGTTGACAAAACCTTAGATAATTATACTTTGGATGGCGTTATTGTTGAAGCTGATGCTGTAAGAAACCAATTTGGTGATATTAATACTGAGCAATCCTACTATCGTACTGGTGGTGACGTTAATGTAATTACCAGCCAGACTTTAGAGAAACGTCATTATCAGCAATTAGGTGATGCTTTAAAAACTATTCCCGGTGTACAGGTACAATCTCCTGGCGGCTATAGAGGCGGCGAATATGGTTATACCCAAACCCATACTATTGTAAGCATTAATGGTGATGCCAGAGTAGTAGTATTGATTGACGGACGTCGTCTGGATAACACATCTGGCGGCACAGTTGCAGGCAATTCTGGTTCTGGTTCTAAGGCAATGGTAGATATTAACCAGATTACCAGCATGGATAATATCGATAAAATCGAAGTAATTAAAGGACCTGGTGCTTCTATTTATGGTGCAGATGCTACAGGTGGTGTTATCAATATCATTACTAAAAAAGGTGGACAGAAAACAACCGGTTCTATAGATTATTCTGCTGGTTCTTGGAATAAACGTAACTATGGAATGTCTGTGTCCGGTGGTAGCGATGACGGAAAGTTAAAGGTATTCATGTCTGGACGCCGTGAAACCGGTAGTGATTCTCATTACAAAGATGGTCTGACCGGTGTAAACCATAAATGGGCACAAACCGGTTATAAAGAAGATTCTATCAATGCACGTGTTGACTATGATTTTGATGATACACATAGATTGACTGTAGCCTACAGTCACTTACAGGGTGATGATGATTATCCGCTGACAGCACCTTATTATAAATATTTGACTCCTACCGAGTGGGAAAGAATTAAACAATATTATGACCAAGGCCTTACCGGCAATATTAAAAATCCAGGCTACAGAAACTTATGGATTATGTGGCTTGGTGCATATAACGCATACAATAAGAATAACTATGATGTAACCTATTCCTTTAATAAGGAAAACGGTATGGAAAGCTTTATCAGATACTACAAACAGAATGAAAGATATTGGGGTTCCTTCGGCGGTGGTGACGGAGATTTGGCAGCACCGTTGCCGTTCACTAAGGAATGGGATGAATGGGCAAAAACTCATTACAGAGGAAGAAACTATAGATCTTATTATAATGAGCTGAAAAATGACGGCGTTCAGCTCCAGCTTGCAAAATCTGTCGGCATTCATGATTTGCTGACAACCTGGACTTATGATAAATCCAAATACTTAAGCTTCCGTACCAAAACAAATCAGAAATCTGTAGTTGAAAGAGACAGCGTTTTAGGTTATATCCAGGATAAAATCCATATCAATGATCATTGGGATATTACACCGTCTGTAAGATATTCCTATTACAGTGATTTTTCACGAACTGACAGAGATGGTACAAAATGGAATTCTGCTGAATCCACAACTACCATTACTCCGACCTTAAATACACAGTATGCCTTTGATGATACAGCAAGCATGTATTTGGGCTATACTAAAGTATACAGACCTTTGCGTGTTGGTGACTATGATAGAACCAATGGCAGCGCTCCTGCTGGATTGGAAGACGAAAAGGGTGATGTTTGGACAATTGGTGTAAGAAAGGATTTCTCTGATAATACATCTGTTTCCGTGCATTACGATTACACCAAAATGAGCAATGCTGTGGCAAGATACAGTGTATGGGATAAGGATGTTAAAGATTTTAAACTGAAGTATGTAAATGCTAAGGAAGATAAAAAATCCTTTAACTTTACTATTTCTCAAAAATTTAACGAGCATTTAGGACTGAATTTGAACTATTCTCATGCATGTGACGAATGGAAAGCAAAAAATGGTATGCAATTCGATCCGGATTTGTCTTGGGCAGATGGTAATGTCAATACTGCAATCAACAAACTGCGTCCGCAGAATATTTACACTGCAGATTTGACCTATGAAAATGACAAACTGAGCGTTTCTTTGTTTGGTAACTACTATACAGGCTTAAACACTGAAGCATATACAAGCAACAGATTCTTCGTGCTTGACTTGGCTGCTAACTACGAATTTAAGAAAAATTGGATTCTCTATGGTACAGTAAGCAACCTGACCAATCAGGCTTGGGAGAATACTTACACTAATTATCTTGGTATTGGTTCTTGGCCGCAACCTGGTCGTTCCTTCATGCTTGGCGTTAAGTACAAATTCTAATTTTAAAAATTAATTATGCAAAACAAGCTGAGGATTTAAGCCTTAGCTTGTTTTTGCATCTTTTAAGGTACAAAAATGAAAAATTTAATTTTTTTAGCAGCGATATTGGGGACAATATTTATAGGTGGATGTTTTGTAAATAGCGAGGAATATATACCTAATTCGGGAGGCAATAGCGCAGATGTAGGTAAATATACTCCTGTTACTATAGATACCTATGATTCGAACAGGAATAAGATTCAAATGACGTTTACTCATAGGCCACAGCGTGTTGTTGTAGATGAATTAAATACAATGGAAACTATGTTGGCTTTAGGTTTAGGTGATTCTATTGTAGAAACTTCAGTGTCACCTAAAAGTATGAGTTATAAAAGACTGCTGCAAGAATATCCGGAGGAAATGGCAAAGATACAGAAAAAAACAGTACATTCCCTCAATACAGAGACCGTACTGTCAGCAAATCCAGATTTAATTTTGGGCTGGAAATCAACATTTACATCTATCCTCAGAAGACCAACCCAATGGTGGAATGCCAGAGGAATCAAAACGTATGTAGTAGCTACCTCAAATCATATATTGAATTACGGAACAATAGAGGATGAGAAGCAATTCCTGGCTGATATGGGAAAGATCTTTCACGTGGAACCGAAAACCAATCATTTGATTCGTGAAATTCAAGATGAGTTAAAAATTACCCAGGAAGCTGTCCAAGGTAAACCGCAGCAGAGAGTTATGGTTATAGAGGTTAGCGGTCGAGGTGCTTTTATGAATTATGATGATGGCTGGCTGGTAGGCGATATGGTCAGATCATTAGGCGGATGTATGCCTGTTAAAGAAAAAAGAGTAGGCGTCGAAGGTCTTATCGAAGAAAATCCGGATGTGATTTTTGTGGTTTATTTTAGCGATTATCAGAAGGACATCATTAGAAGTATATTTCAGCAGCCTGAATACAGCTCCTTAAAAGCTGTTCAAAATAATCGCATATGCCTACTGCCTTTTGATTGTATGTATACATCTGCTATAAAAACAATCAAGGGAATACGGCTGATAAAAAATGGACTTTATCCGGAATTAAATGCTTCCGGTAAAAGGAGTTAAGTATGAGAAATCGTTCAAAAGAAATTAGTGTTGCTTTGGTAATGCTTCTTTTAGCAGTGCTTTTGGTGCTTGCGTTTTTATGGGCTCTCAGCATAGGCACGGTAAAGCTGTCGTTCGTGCAAATTTATGAGGGGATAGTAAATCAGTTTACAAGCGGAATGGCAATTGAAACCGCAGGTCAGGGACCGGTGCATGATATTATCTGGCTCTTGCGTCTGCCTCGTCTGGTGCTGGCTGCCTTAGTAGGCATGGGACTTTCGGTCTGCGGCGTTATCATGCAGGCTGTAGTAAAGAACCCGTTGGCGGACCCGTATATTCTTGGTATTTCTTCAGGTGCCTCCTTAGGTGCGACGGCAGCAATTCTGTTGGGCATCGGCGTGGCGCTGGGTGAAAACTTTGTCGGCATTGCAGCCTTTATCGGTGCCTTTGCTATGTCGCTGGGCGTACTGTTTATTTCTAACCTTGGCGGCCGCAGCAATTCCATCAAGCTGCTTTTGGGTGGTATGGCGTTGAGTGCGGTATGCGGTGCTTTTTCCAGCTTCATTGTTTACTTTGCAAACAATAAGGAAGGCATGCAGAGTATTGCTTATTGGATGATGGGCAGTTTTGCCGGTGCTAAGTGGGAAAACCTGATGATTATTGGTCCGATTGTAATTTTAGCTGTGCTGTTCTTATGGACGCAGAGCCGTATGCTTAACTTGATGCTGTTAGGTGATGAATCGGCGTTGACCTTAGGAACTGATTTACATATTTATAGACAAATTTATCTGCTGGTTAGCTCTCTTATTGTAGGCTTTGTTGTTTATTCTGCAGGCATGATAGGCTTTGTCGGTTTGGTGGTACCGCATGTTATCCGCATGCTTGTAGGAACTGATCACAAAAGACTCATTCCGGTTGCAGCTTTGACAGGAGCAATATTTTTGGTGGTTGCCGATGGTCTCTGCCGTATAATTATTCCACGTACCGAGTTGCCGATTGGCATTTTGATTTCGATTATCGGCGCACCATGCTTCGTTTACCTGATGATTAAGAGAACCTATGGTTTCGGAGGTAACTGATAATGGAAATTTTAGCAGAAGCTGTAAAAATGGCCTTTGGCTCCAAGGAGATTCTTAAGGGAATAGATTTCAGCCTGCACAATAAGGAATTTGTGGGCATTATCGGTCCGAATGGCAGCGGTAAGAGTACTTTCCTGAAATGTGTTTACCGTGTACAGAAGCCGACAGGAGGAAAAATTACTCTTAATGGCACGCCACTGGATGAGCTTTCTTATCGTGAATCAGCATTGCAGTTGGCGGTAGTAGCACAGCATAATGTTTATAGCTTTGATTTTTCAGTGCTGGAGGTTGTGCTGATGGGACGTTCGCCGCACAAGAAAATGTTGGAGCGTGATAATCTCAACGATTATCGCATAGCGCGTGAAGCGTTGGCGACAGTAGGTCTGGCGGACTTTGAAGAACGCAGCTTTGCGACGCTTAGCGGCGGCGAGCAGCAGCGCGTAATTTTGGCACGTGCGCTGACGCAACAGACGGAATGTCTGGTGTTGGACGAGCCGACAAACCATCTGGATGTCAAGTATCAGCTGCAGATTATGGATATTGTCAAATCACTTGATTTAACTGTAGTGGCAGCAGTACATGATTTAAATATTGCTGCAATGTACTGTGACCGTCTGGTAGCAATTAAGGACGGACAGATTGTGGGCATGGGAACTCCGCGCGAGTTGTTGACGGAAAAGTTTATTTATGATATGTATGAGGTGCGCTGCAGAGTGGATAAAGATGCATCCGGAAGGATTAACATTGTGTATTTACCTCAGCATTGGCAATAGGAAAGCACTGGATAAGACTTTTGAATTGAAAAATATATCAAAACATTGGAGGCTAAGGCATTGTTTACAACCTTAGCCTCCGTTTGGTTTGTGTAATAGGTGGTATCAGTAATACATTTATTATCCAAACTGCTTAAAAAATAACTGATAGTTTTCTCTATATCTTGTCTGAATGCATAAGAAGGCTTATAATATGATAAAAAGGCAGTACGCCAAAATGGCGACTGCCTACATCTGTTTTTTGTCTGCTTATTACAATGGTAAGTTAATAATATTTTGGTAAATTCGTTTAAGCAGGCTGTAATAACATGATAAATTATATATCATAACTTATGGAGGGGATAAGAATGCAAATACAATTCGACGGACAACAATATCCTTACGCTTCGCGCCGTCGCGTAGTTTATGGCAGACGCGGTATGATTTGCACCTCGCAGCCATTGGCATCACAGGCGGGTCTGCAAATTTTACAACAAGGCGGCAACGCGGTAGATGCCGCCATCGCCACGGCAATTTGCCAGACCGTAGTAGAGCCTACGAATAACGGTCTTGGCAGCGACTGCTTTGCGATTGTCTGGGTAAAGGACAAGCTTTATGGCATCAACGGCAGCGGTTATGCGCCGCAGAACCTGACGGCGGAGAAGGTGCGCGCTGCAGGACATACAGATAAAATGCCGTTTAGAGGCTGGCAGGCAGTGACAGTTCCGGGAGCGCCTTCCGCTTGGGCGGAGCTGCATAAACGCTTCGGCCGTCTGCCATTTGCGCAACTGTTTGCGCCTGCTATTGATTATGCGGAAAACGGCTATCCTGTTTCGCCGATAGTAGCACGCTTCTGGCAGGAGGGCATAGAAGCTCTTGCGCCGTATAAGGATAATCCTGCTGTTGCACCCTGGTTTGCAACCTTTGCGCCCAAAGGCGTGGCACCGCGCACAGGCGAGCTGGTGCGCTTGCCTGATCATGCCAAAACACTGCGCCTGTTGGCGGAAAGCTATTGCGAAAGCTATTATCGCGGTGAGCTTGCCGAAAAAATTGTCGACTTCAGCGAAAAGACCGGCGGTTGCCTGACTTTGGCGGATTTGGCTGATTATCGCGCGGAATTTGTTGAACCGGTGCATATTAATTATCGTGGCTATGATGTGTGGGAGATGCCGCCAAACGGTCACGGTATTACGGCGCTGATGGCTTTGAACATATTGAAGGGTTTTGATTTTGACGGACGTGACAGCGTAGCAACGCTGCATAAGCAGATTGAGGCTATGAAGCTGGCCTTTGCCGATGGCATGCAGTATATTGCCGACCCGCGCTATATGCGTACTAAGGTGGAAGCTATGCTGAGCGAGGAATATGCAGCCAAACGCCGGGCGCTGATTGGCGAGCAGGCCTTGCTGCCGGAAGCAGGCAAGCCCTTCTGCGGCGGTACTGTTTATCTGTGCACCGCAGATAACGAGGGAAATATGGTTTCCTTTATCCAGAGCAACTACAAAGACTTTGGCAGTGGCGTTGTGCTGCCTGGTTATGGCATCAACTTTAATGATAGAGGAGCAGGGTTTAGCTTGGACGAGTCCTCAGATGATTTTCTGTTGCCTCGCAAGAAGCCTTATCATACAATTATCCCAGGCTTTTTGACTAAGGATGGCGAAGCTGTTGGTCCGTTTGGTGTTATGGGTGCCTATATGCAGCCGCAAGGTCATGTGCAGGTGCTGATGAATACAATTGATTTTCTGCTGAATCCTCAGGCTGCGCTTGATGCGCCGCGCTGGCAGTGGATTGACGGACGCGAGGTGTGGCTGGAGGACCGCTTTGCGCCAGAGGTAGTGGAGCAGCTGCGCAAGCAAGGTCATGAGGTGCGCGTTATGAGCGATTACACCAGCTTCGGCAGGGGCGAAATCATCTGGCGTTGCCCTGACGGCGTACTGGCGGGAGCAACGGAGCCACGTGCTGACGGAACAGTGGCTGCCTGGTAAAATTATAAATTTTGGTGTATTAATATGATACTTTTCGCTGCTTGCAGTATGCATGTCATTATCATCAAGCTACTATTCTGAGAATGGGCATACGCAGGATACTACAATAGTAACCTTGCGGTAACTAGCGCACATGAAAGTGCGTACTTTACATGACTGCAATTTGGTACTATGATATGTACAGATGATGTGCAATGCATCACGAGGAGGTTAACAGATTATGAAACAAGAAACTTTAATTTTTGTAAAAGAACAAACTGAAGCTTTAATTGCTGCTCCGAGCTGCAGCGCTGAAGCAAAGGCTGCTGCTGAAAAATGGCTGGCAGCTGTTGGTACTGCGGAAGAAGCAGAAGCAACTAAGGCTTATATAGCAGAGCTGGAAGCAGATATCATGCCGATTGACGGCCTGATTGGTTTTGCCGGTTCTGAAGCAGGCGTTGGTGTTTTTGGCGCTGAGCTGGCAAAAAATATTCTGGCACATGCTAAGGAAATCAAGGCTGCTGGTGCTGCCTATTGCGATTGCCCGGCCTGCGCTGCCTGCAAAGCAATTTTGGATAAAAAGGCAGAGCTGCTGTAATTAATCTTCAAAAATAACATTAACCGCCCGTGTCTCAGGTTAAGGTGAGATGCGGGCGGTTATAATTTTCTTTCAAAAAAATGCTGCTTGCGGTATAATATAAAAAATACTGAAGGAGGGAAAAGCATGGATAAGTATATAATTATGAATAAAAATATTCCGTTGGTTAAGACAACGATGTCCGCTGCAGGTTACATAACCGAAGTCCTGCAGGTATACAATCCAGAAGCCTTCCCGGTAGGTATTTTTACCGATGATTTCAATAAGCTCGTGGACAGATTAAATCAGTGGTGGCGTAGCCGTATTATTCCTGCCAGTCGCGACGGATTGCGGTATATTTTGCATTTGTATGATGTAGAATCTCCGGCGGTTTTGAGCAAGCGCAGCTTGGGGTTGAGTCTGTCTGATCAATATTGGCTGAAACCTGTAGAAAGTGAGCTGACATGGCAGGAGGTTAACTTTTTCACTAACGATTTTTCCAAAGAGTTAGGTGAAGCGTTTTTTCAAAAGGAATCCTTCAGGCCTGCAATAAACCCATTTACGCCGGATGCTTCAAGCAATGGCTGGCTAAAGAAAAAATGGGTAAAAATTCATAGCGTTACGTATCTTGCCAAAGCAGGTTCCGTGCCGCTATTGCAGCAACCATATAATGAAATTGCTGCCGCTAAGGTAGCGGAGGCTCTGGCAATTAAGCATGTTCCATATAAGCTTATTATAGAGGATAATCGACCACTGTGTCTGTGTCCTAAGTTTATTACTACGGAAACAGAATTTGTGCCTGCTTATTTTGTAAAGGATGTTCTTCCGAGGTCTAATAATGATTCCGCTTACGGACATTTCCTCAGATGCTGTGACTGTTTGCAAATACCTGATGTTGCAGGCTATTTGCAGCAGATGCTGTGCTTGGATTACCTGATTGAGAATAGCGACAGGCATTATGGTAATTTCGGTTTTATCCGTGATGTTGATTCTTTGAAGTTCCTAGGTCCGGCACCGCTGTTTGATAATGGTACAAGCCTGTGGTGTGAATCCTTGAATAGCGAAATAGGAACGTCGCTGCCTGCTATGCCGTTTAAGGATACGCAGAAAAAGCAGCTTGCCTTAGTCAAAGAGTGTTTTATTGATATTAATGGTATTGATGCTTGCGCTGAGATAGTACGCAATACCTTATCGATAAGTCCATATCTGGATAAAGAGCGCGTTACGCGTATCAGCGAAGCAGTTGCTAACCGTGCGCGTGGCCTGAAAAATTATTTGAGTAAGCTAAACTGAAAATGAGCATCAAAAAACCGCTAAAGCCTTTCAAAAGCCTTAGCGGTAGTTTTCTATTTTGTGCGCCTGAGAGGAATCGAACCTCCGCACACGGTTCCGTAGAAATAGTATGCTTGTTTTGCAACGATTTCCCAAGTTACTAACTACTTGTTTTTAGTTGTTGGATATAGTATAATGAACATAGAAAAAGTGCTACCGATAGACGGTTGCCCTTAGAAAATGTTAGTTAAAAATAACCGCTCGTTTTCCTAGGACGGGGCGGTTATTTTTTTGCGTTTTTACCGAGTTCATAGCCAAATTTGACACAAGCCAAACCGAAGCCTAATAATGCGAGGACTTCAAGAATATTCATCGGCGCCACCCTCTTTCTTGTAGATTTCCATAAGGACATGGATTCTTGCAATAGGAGAGCCGCAAAGCCCTCCGAGGAGAGCAACCGCCTACCGCTGTGGTAGCACTAATTAATTTTAACGTATGTTTGGGTAAAAGGGAATACACAGTGATAGAAAACTGGCTGATAATATTAGTGCATCAAAAAACCGCTAAAGCCTTTCAAAAGCCTTAGCGGTACTTTTCTTTTTGGTGCGCCTGAGAGGAATCGAACCTCCGCACACGGTTCCGGAGACCATTGCTCTATCCACTGAGCTACAGGCGCAAAAACTACAATGGAATTATACCACAGATGTGAAACTTATGCAAAGAAAAGCCTTCTTTTTTGTCTTGCGCGCTCTTATATGTTACAATAATATTATTAATTTAATAAGCATGTATTACCTTGGACATGCGCTTGGAATAGAGGTTGCTTATGAAAGATAAAAATCCGTATTGTCTGCTGGCCTTTGCAATAGTGCTGATTTGGGCGCTGTGGAATTACAATGTTAGCCTAAAGCTGCTGGCAGGTTTATATGATATTTTGCTGCCGTTTGTTATTGGCGGTTGTATGGCTTTTATCGTCAACGTGCTGATGAACAAGCTGGAACAATATTGGCGCAGAATTTTTAAGCAGAGCGTGGTATCGCGTTTCGAGCGCCCAGTGTGCCTGTTTTTGAGCCTTGCGATTATTATCGGCTTTTTGGCCTTCTTTGTGCTGACGATTGTGCCCGAGCTGCACGCCAGCATGAAAATGCTTGTTAAGATGCTGCCGCCAGCGCTGGCCAAGCTGAACATTTATCTGCAGCAGAAGGCGCAGGAGCTTTCCTTCTCCGCAGACGAGCTGGCCGTGGTACAGGCGCAGGCTAAGGAGGTTTATCAGACGCTGCTTAATTATCTGCAGAACAACAAGCGTCTTTTGCTGGAGCAGACGTTTTTGGCAACAGCATCACTTCTGGAGGTACTCGCAAGTTGTGTTGTCGGCTTTGTCGTAGCAATTTATTGCCTGTTGGAAAAGCATCGCCTGGTGCGCAACTTTAAATGCGTAATTTTTGCCTTCTGCTCGAAGGAGCGCGCTGCCTATATCCTGCATGTTTTACAGACGGCAGAGCAGATTTTCCGTGGCTTTGTAGGCGGACAGCTGGTAGTGGCGTTACTTTTGGGCGTGATGTATTTCGTCGGCATGACACTTTGCGGCTTCCCTTATGCGACGGTAATTTCGCTGCTGGTGGCTGTGCTGAGCCTGATACCGATTCTCGGTACCTTAATCAGTGCGCTTATCGGCTGCTTTTTAATACTGGTGGCAGCACCGGAGAAAATCTGGTATTTTATTATATTATACATTGTGCTGCAGCGCATTGAGGCTGATTTGCTTTATCCTAAGATTGTGGGCAAGGCAGTAGGTCTTTCGGAGCTGTGGGTGCTGGCGGCGGTGACGATTGGCGCAAGCATTGGCGGTGTTGCCGGTATGATTGTCTGCGTACCGCTGTTTTCCGTACTTTACGCTTTGCTGGCTGAAAAGGTTAAGCGCCTGCTGGCAGAGAAAAATTTATCTAATTTATAAGATTTGTTAGGCACTTGGCGCTAAAAGTGCTATAATAATAAATTGATTGTAAGCCTGTTATCTGCAGGAAGCCTTGAATATGAAAAGGAGATTTTATGATTACAATACGAGATAAGGTGCGTTTTGTTGAAACTGATATGATGGGTGTTGTGCATCATGCCAACTATCTGCGCTGGTTTGAAATGGGACGTGTAGCATATCTGCGTGCCTGCGGTATTTCCCTGGGCGAGCTGATGGCTGACGGCGTTATTTTCCCGATTACCGAGGTACGCGCCAAGTATAAAAATTCCTGTACCTTTGATGATGATTTTGAAGTACAGGTAAAAATGAGTGCCTTTAATAAAGCAAAAATGGAATTTGATTATACTGTTATCCGTCTGCGCGACGGCGCTGTAGCGGTGGAAGGCCATACGCGCAATGTGTTTACCGATAATGAAGGCCACATTGTCCGTCTGAAGCCTGAATGGTATGATAAAATTCAGAAGGTATATGCAGCGGATAAAGCTGCGGAGGAGATGTGAGAGTATGGAAAAATATAAGATTGTTCCTGTGCCGACAAGAATTTTGACTCATCACGATGATATTTGTGATGCTATTCTGGAATATGCCAAGGATAAAATCGGCCCTAACGATGTTGTCTGCACTGCCGAAAGCGTAGTTGCTATTACTCAGGGCAGAGCAATGCGTTGCGAGGAGTTCCATCCGGGACCGCTGGCCAAGGTGCTGTCGCATCTGTTCCCTGCTAAGGGCAGTATCAGCAGCTGGTACAGCATGCAGTCCCTGATTGACGCAGAAGGCGGTGCGCGCGTTCTGTGGGCAGTAATTTGCGGCTTTGCGGCTAAATGCGTAGGCGTAAGCGGTACCTTCTACCGCATGGCTGGCAAGCAGGCTCGCCTGATTGACGATGTTACCGGCACGATGCCTCCGTATGACAAGCATATTGTTTACGGTCCGGCAGAACCGGAAAAGGTTGCCGAAGCTATTACCAAGGCTTGCAGCTGCTATGGCGCTGCTATTGCAGACGTTAACGATTTGAAGCGTTCCGCTGTACTTGGCTGGTCCAAGGGTGTTGATCCTGATAAGGTTGCGGAAATCCTCATTGATAATCCTTTTGGCAACGGCAGTGAAAAAACACCAATCTGCATTATCAAGGATTATCATAAGGCGTAAGGAGGAAGCAAAATGCTGATGACGATTGTGGGAGTCCTTGTAGGACTGTTGATTTTAGGCGTTATAATTGTAGGTGTATATATTTCTATTCAGGGTGATGCTGTAATGCGTCTGCTGGTAAAACAGCGCACTAAGGCTGTTTTGGATAAGGTATATGCCGACAGAATTGATTTTTCCTTAGAGGTACCTTTTGATAACGTAGGCAAGCAGGAAGGTACTATTCTGGATGCTTATATGCGTATTTATCTTCCGCAGGAGCAGTATAGTGATGTGTTGCTGCGCGGCAAGGTTAATCGTGAGGGTTATCTGCGCGAAGATGATTATTTTGAAGCAATGCTGGTTCCCGCAGGTACCGGCGAAAAATTTGTCCTGCGCTTTGAGGCTTATGCCAAAAACGGCAAGAGCTTAGAGGAAGCAATGGAAAATATTCCTGATGTTGATGTTGCTTTGTTTGCAGATTGCCGCGGTCGCCGTGAGCTCTATACCGTAAAGGAATACTTTACTCTAACTGCGGATGAAATGCGTGCTTTGGTAAAATGATATGTACCCAGTTTTCTGGACACCGCTTAAAAATTGAATAATTATATTTGCATCATGGATGTTTCCCTAAATTTAGAGGGAGGCATCCATTTTGTTTTAGCTTGAATTCTTCTGTTATTATAATAATCAATGTACTCAGCAATAGCATTTGAAAAAGATTCAAAAGATGGATAATCTTGTTCGAAACCATAGAACATCTCATTCTTCAATCGACCGAAAAATGTTTCCATAATACAGTTGTCATAGCAGTTGCCCTTCCGAGACATAGATTGAATTATTCCGTGTTTCTCAAGCTCATCCCTGTAAAATGCTTGTTGGTACTGCCATCCTTGATCCGAATGCATAATCAAACCTTTTACCAAAGGAAAACTTTTAAATGCCTTTGCAAGCATATCCTTGATTTGTTCTAGGTTTGGGTTGAGAGAAAGATTGTAAGAAATAATCTCATTCGTATTCATATCTAGAATAGGAGAAATATAGCATTTACCCCATGGCAGATTAAACTGTGACACATCAGTCGTCCACTTTTGCATTGGCTTTTCTGTCCTGAAATCTCGATTGATGATATTCTCAGCAACTTTGCCAACCTCACCTTTGTAGGAATGATATTTTTCTTTGGGACGTTTACCGTGCAATACAAGCTGGTGCATAATTCGCTGAACTCGCTTGTGATTTACATTAAAACCACGGTTCATAAGTTCCCTATGTACTCGTCTTACACCATATCGTCTTTTGTTCTCATTGAAGATAGCAATGATTTCAGTCGATAAACCGGCATTGCGTTCGCTGACTTTATCTGTTTTGCTAAGTTCGTAATAATATGTTGAACGCGATAAACCGATCGCATTCAGCAAATAGTTCAGCTTATGCCCTTCGTCACGCAGTTCTTTGACGAATGCAGCTTTTTCGCCTTGAGTTGCGCTGCGAATCTCTCTTCCCTCAAGGCAATCCTTTTTTTTACAACAGCAATCTCCGCTCTTAAGCGCTCATTCTCTGCTCTAAGGCGAATCATTTCTTCTCGTTCGGACGGAGTAAGTTCTGCTGGTTCTATCTTCTTCTTCATGCCAGGCTCCTTTGGCGGTCGTCCTTTTCGTTGTGCGACCAATCCTTGATACCCTTCCATTCTATAACATCTGACCCATTGATACAAGAGTCCGTTGGCAATTCCAGCTGCAATCGCTGTTGCGTTAACTGATGCACCAGCTAGAATTTTAGCTACTAATTCGTATTTTTCTTCTGCCGTCCATATTTTGTTCTGATTTTGATGTTGTAGTGCTTCTGGTCCACAGGCATCTTCTATGCGAACCCAAGTCCGAATCGTATTGTGAAAACGTTTCACTTTTGCTCCTTCTGGAGTCTCTGGCCATTTCCCTTGTCGATATAACTCGACGCAGTTTCTCTTGTACTCATAACTATATTTCATGAAAATACCCCCAATACCGGTTGTCCAGTATTGGGGGTACATATCAAAATAAGCTGACGCTTTTATGCACTGTCTTTAAAATTATATAAATGATACTTTATAATGGATGTTTCTCTGCTATAAGAGAGGCATCCATTTTTCTTTGCCTTGGAAGTGCTGAAGATAATCTGCAAAAAAAATTCAAAAAAATGCAGAATTTTGCTCAAAAATGATTGATTTTGCGTGAAAATGGTTATATAATATCTGCAAGAGGAGAGATGCTCATGCTAACACAAGAAAGATTTGAAGAAATTGTCCGCATTGTTACGCGTGACGGTGCGGCGACAGTACCGGAGCTGGCAAGGCTTCTGGAAACCTCAGAGTCCACTATCCGCCGTGATTTGGTGCAACTGGACAGCTTGGGCAAGGTGCGCAAGGTGCATGGCGGCGCAACTGCCGTGCGCGAGGCGGAGCCTGTGCAGGAGCGCAATATGCAGGAAAAATACAGTCGCAATATTGAGGACAAGCGCACGATTGCTGCGTATGCGGCAACGCTAGTGCGTCCCAACGACTTTGTTTTTCTTGATGCGGGTTCGACAACCGAGCAGCTGGCAACCTACCTGACGGAAAAGGATGCTGTTTATGTAACTAACGGTATTACGCTGGCGCAGAAGCTAGCGCAGCGCGGACTGAAAACTCTGCTGCTTGCGGGACGTGTGAAGGCAACAACTGATGCGGTAATCGGCACTGAGGCAGTTGCTTCCCTGCAGCACTATCATTTCAGCAAGGGCTTTTTCGGAACCAACGGCATTACGGTGGAAGAGGGTTTCACTACTCCTGATATAGAGGAGGCCATGAATAAGCGTGTGGCGATGGAGCATTGCCATAAATGCTATGTATTGGCGGATGCCAGCAAGTTTGAGGCACTGTCGAACGTGTCCTTCGGCCCGTTGTCCAAGGGCGTGATTATTACAGCGGCGCAGGAGGGCTTGAACGTTAAGTCCTATAAGCAGCATACGGAGGTGATCGTACTTTGATTTATACTGTAACCTTTAACCCTTCCTTGGATTATGTGGTAAAGGTTGATGATTTTGCGGTAGGCGAGATT
>CAKQHU010000009.1 GCA_934234275.1 uncultured Phascolarctobacterium sp. | reverse complement strand
ATCATCAGCTTACTCGGCGGCATGGCCGGCAGCTACTTCTTCAACAACCGCTGGTTAGGTCTGATTGTTGCTATTCCCCTGTGTGCTCTGTATATCTATCAGGTATATCAGGTGCAGGCAGATTACCGCGAACAGCACACCAAAAAGAAACACACCAATAAGTACAGATAAGCTAAGGCACAAAAGCAAAACTGCCCTGAAGCAGCTTACGATATCTATCGTGGCCGCCTCAGGGCAGTTTTTTATTTTATTACCATTGCTCCGGTACTTCCTGCAGCTTATCCATAACGAACATAATATAAGTAACATTACAGATCAGGTTGCCTGCATCATCCTTAATTTCCGAAACAATATTAATAGTGGACTGGCCTTTATGTACAATCCTGCTCGTAACGCTCAGAGCACCCAATCCGCGTACATTACTGATATAATCAATATTCATATTCAGCGTTGTACAGATTTTACCGACAGAGGCACAGGTAATACCGGTTACACAATCTGCCAGCGCTGCCATGGCACCGCCATGCACGCCAAGCCAATGATTGGTATGAATATCAAAATCAATAGGCATCACCAAGGTTGCACCGCCGCAATGCACCTCCTTGATTTCGATTTTCAGGACATTCATAAATGCGTTGCTGCTCCACATTTTGCGGATAATTTCTTCCGGATTCATAAAAACGCCACCTTTCATTTTTTATGCTAAAGCTTAAAAATACATATTAACCACAGTCATGTAAACAGGAATTACCAAAAGTCCGCCGATAATGGTAATAAACGAAAGTGCTGCCGCATACCGGCTGTCGCCGCCATACTGCTTGCAGACTATAGCCATCTGTGTCATTGCCGGCATAGCAGCCTGCATAGCAAACACCTTGACGGAAATCGGCGCTACATTAATCAGCGGTACAAGGCACAACACGCACAGCGGGCAGACAATGAAACGGCCGAACAAACCGCCCCAAATATCTCTTTCAAAATTGAAATCACGTAAGTTGATTTTGCTGATTTCAATACCGATAAATACCAAAGACAGCGGTGTTGTCAGATTGCCGACATATTGAAAGCCTCGTGCCAGAAACCTTGGCAGCGGAATATTCAGCACTATAAGCAGAATAGCTGCCACAAATCCCATCAACGGTGGCGACCACAGCTTTTTCAGCACCTGCATAGAAAAAATACCACCGGCCTTGCCCTCAATATCCGCAACTATACTCTGCACACCCAACGTCCAGAAGAAGGTCAGGTTAACCATATAATAAAGCATAACGGAGGGAATGCTTTCATCACCGAACAACGCCAGATTTACCGGCAGGCCGATAAACATTGTATTAGCTATAAAAAAGTTGGTAACAAAAACGCCGCGTCTTCCCTGACGCACATGCAGTAGCTTAGCTGCTATTTTGCCGACAACCAGTGCCAGAAGCATAGAGCATACCGGCAACAGCATATCAGGTGCCAGCTCGACCAGCTTTTCTGCCGTAAAATTTTTCGTCAGACTGGTAATCATATACAGCGGCAGTGATACCGTTGTAACCAGCTTAGCAATCAAAGCACTGCTTTTATCATCAAACCAGCCTTTTTTACTGAGCACATAACCGATAGCGACTACAAAAACAATTGTAAAAATACCATCCAAAGCCTGTAAAACAAAATTTATCATTGTTAATCACCTTTTTTCAACGCACAACAAGGTACGGCTGTCCCTACCGTACCTTGCTATGCTAAATGGAGGAGTATTAGCATCATTGTGCTATGCATTTGTATATGTCAAGGAATTGCCCGATATATCATGTCCCTAAAATATATCATTGGGAAATTCCTTATGTTCGAGTAAATATAAAGTAATAGTAACGGAAAGCAAATCTGCGCTGCCTCCCGGACTAATGCGCCTTTGCAAGAAGTACCTCTCAGTCTCAGCTATAGCCATTCTGCCTTTTTCGGTAAAGACACTACCAAGGCTCAGAATGTTTTTAGCAATTCTCTGCACTTCCAGCAAAGTATCGTAATCAGTGCGCCAGATAACGTTGCTGTCCTCAACAACAGTCATTAAAGATATCAATGCATGCACTAAAGCATCATTAATCGTCGCACCTTTGTTAAAGGCATCTTCCAATGCCGGCAGTCCATAGTTTACCACACTTGGGAAACCATTTTCAACCTCACCGCGAATGCCTGTAATGCCATATTTATAATATAGCTTTTCGCCTGCTGTCATTGCAGCATGGTCAAGATTCTTCAATTCTTTGGCTACTAGGCCTGCAGCCATTTCCTTGATCATCGGCAGCAAAGCATCTCTGCTCAGCCCCATATTCATAGCATAGCCGCTTACAGCGCTCACTATGCCGCCGGCGAATAAAATTCCCCGCTGTGTATTGACTCCCTTAGTCACTCTTAAAAGCTCTGCCTCTGCGCCAATGCCGTAGCTGCGTAGCTTGCAGAAAAGCTCTGCCAAGGTTCCTCTATGTGCCTGCCCGATATCCTGCAAATCGTTGAACGCCTTGCTCAGAACAGCGGAGCTCATCATAAAGGTAAAAATACTCATATCCTTATGCGCACCATTGGATAATCTGGTTACCAGACCTGGTTTAGGATGCGTAGATACTTCCAGCAAAATTGCCTGCGTCAGATATTGACCGACCTTTTGCAAATCAGCATCGAAAGGAGAAAGCTTGCAGGTGTAATTATTTAAGTCCATTTTTATTTCGTCTTTGTCTACTCTTTGAAGTAAAAATTTAAGCTCACTCATTATTCCTACCTACTTTCTCCGTATCATATGCCTTGAAAAAAATATTTAAGCTATAGCCTAACCCATAATGGCTTTCAAGCCTAAGTACAGGATAGACGGGCACAGCAGACAACCGGTACCGGTAAAGAAGGTTGCAGTCATTGCACCATACGGAACCAGCTTAGCATCAACAGCAGCCAGACCAGCAGCAACGCCGGAGGAGGTACCCATCAGGCCGCCATAAATCATAGCGGATTGCGGATTATCCAGACCAACAATGTCTTTAACAAACGGAGTAACCATCATAACGAGTACGGATTTTACAACGCCTGCTGCGATAGAAATCGCAATAACTTCGGAAGAAGCACCAAGAGCAGCACCGGTTACAGGGCCGACAACGAAGGTACATACGCCACCACCAATAGTTACCATGGAAACCACATCAGGATAGCCCATGAAGTATGCCAAAATAGCACCAACAAAGAAGGAACTAATTACGCCCATCAGCAGGGAAACAACGCCAACCATGCCGCATTTTTTGATTTCGCGCAGGTCAGCACCAAAAGCGGTAGAAACGATAGCGAAGTCACGGAACATGCCGCCACCCATCATACCAACACCGGCAAACATCGGTATAGAAGCCAGGCCTTTAGAACCACCGGTAGTAATACCGCCGATATAAGCAAGTACCAGACCGGCGAAGATTGCGATAGCACTGCCATGAACCTTACCTTTGGTAAAACCGGAAAGCTTATAAGTGATTAAAGTAATAACACCGATTAACATGAAAGAGAAAACGAGACCATTCTTCGCGCAAACCTTCATAAACATTGCAGCAAAATCCATCTTATTTCACCTCTTTCTTGCCAAAGATCTTGTTAATAATAGGAAGCAGAGCAAAACCAACAACTACGCCGCCAATACCAGAACAAATAGCCAGCGGGCCACCCTTCAGAGCTGCTACAACGTTCTGAATAGAGCTCATAGCAACAACGATAGGAATGTACATTGCAGACCAGAAAGCAATACCACTCTGAGCTTTGGCATCCAACCAGCCTTCGTCAATGCCCTTGTTAGTGATTAAAATCAAGAACAGCATTGCAAAGCCTACACCGCCAACGTTAGCTTTAACGCCAACTAAAGCGCCAAATATGTCACCAAGGAAAATGCCTACAATATAGCAGGCAGACAATAAAGCTACACCATAAATTGCCATTTTTTTCACCTCATAGTACAATTTTTTATTATCGCCGTCCCCAAACGGACAAGGGCGACGAAACAACTAAGGGTTAAATCGTTAAAAAATTACCTCATAGTACAATTTTTTATTATCGCCGCCCCCAAACGGACGGGGGCGACGAAACAACTAAGAGTTAAATCGTTAAAAATTATTCAACGATAGCAACAACTTGACCAGCACTTACGCGGTCGCCGGGTTGTACTTTGTACTCTTTTACTACGCCTGCTACCGGAGAAGGTACCAGTTGTTTCATTTTCATTGCTTCCATAATGATCAGTACGTCACGAACTGCAACGGTGTCACCAACTTGTTTTTCAAAACGAACGATTTTACCGGGTACGCGAGATTTAATTTCCATGATTTTTTACTCCTTTTATTGCGAATTATTTAAGTGCTTTAT
Organism: uncultured Phascolarctobacterium sp.; assembly: GCA_934234275.1. Taxonomy (GTDB): domain Bacteria; phylum Bacillota; class Negativicutes; order Acidaminococcales; family Acidaminococcaceae; genus Phascolarctobacterium_A. The sequence goes on along the minus strand of CAKQHU010000009.1, from coordinate 13,336 downwards.
TAATATCAGACTAATCTGCTAATGAGTTAACAGTTATTATTCAACGATAGCAACAACTTGGCCAGCGCTTACGCGGTCACCGGGTTGTACTTTGTACTCTTTTACTACGCCTGCTACCGGAGAAGGTACCAGTTGTTTCATTTTCATTGCTTCCATAATGATCAGTACGTCACGAACTGCAACGGTGTCACCAACTTGTTTTTCAAAACGAACGATTTTACCGGGTACGCGAGATTTAATTTCCATGATTTTCTTACTCCTTTAATCTTTAAAAATTTGGGATTTAATTTCCCATTTTAACTTTATTAAAAAGCTTATTTTAGTCTTACTCAGCCTGACAGCTGCAAAGACTTTCAGATTTCAAATATTGCATGACATCCTTACGGTTAAGCAAGGAGACATCTTCTAAACTTTTACCAAGTACAGTCTGAGTTTCCATAAACATTTCAGCAAGCTTGACACCGTAGCCGTTTGGCAAATCAAGCTCAAAATCCATATTAATATCATCACAGCAGGCCTGTGCTGCGCGGTAAAACTGCAGCAGACGGTTGTACCCCGCCGGTTTGACTATTAAATCGATATCTGAGTTTTCATCTGTATACGGCAGTCCTGTTATCAGCTCCAGGGCAGCAGAGCCAAGTACGCCAATCTGCAGGTCGAATACGTAAGCCAATTCATATAGCTGGCGCACTATCCGCATGCAACGGTTGCGCGTTGTAAAGGCAAACGCCCTGCGTGTCAGGACCTCATAAGGTGTCATAATCGTTACTACATCATCAGCAGCAGTAAAAGCACCTATACGGATACGGTTTCCGTCTATACGTTTATGATGGACAAAGCCAATGGCAATTCCTTCTGTATTTTCCGCATCATTACGACGCACAAAACCGGGAATATCCACATTGCCCTGTAAAACCTCTTCTGCAAGATGCTTGCTTTCGCCATCATAAAGCGGGGAAATATCACGCCAGATTTTGTCTTTTCCCTGCTTCGATATAAATACCAGATTATGTCTTTTTAATTGCGTTTTGTCCATGTCGGGTCCGCCTTCGCTTTCTGTTGATAATCGAGCTGTGCCTGTACCAGATCATCAAAGAATCTGGTCTTTTCCGGTCCCTCGATTATAATACCTTGCTGCTTGCCGGCTGTAATGTAATCAGGTATCAGTTCCAATACAGTATGCTCGGCACCTGTAACTACTTCCGGACTAATCTTGACTACACGGCCCTTAATGCGCAATATCGATCTTGCTACACGGCCTAAAGTAACAGTAGAAGTAAGCGTTGTAGCCTTTACAATCACTTCATATTCAGGATAAGTACGTTCACGTCGGTAGGTAATTACCTTACCATTACGGTTACATACGTGACCGCTTTCGGAAACTGGGAAGCTGTCACCCATAGGCAAACCGCCTACAACCAGTTCATACATATCCTGCCCGCCGTTATCAGGCAGCTTTACAAGCTCTACATCATCACGCACCGGTACTCCGTCCATGCACAGCCAGCCAAACTCCTGGCAGCCATACAAGTCATGGACCTCCGCATTCAGAACCTCCTGCGCTATCGGCAGCAGTTCCAAATCCAAAGGCGTACCAGCAGTAAGCAAAACAATATCTTTTGGCAGCTCATCTGCAACACCCATATGCTTAGCATCTTCCAAGGAAGCTCTGATAAAAGAAGATTCACCTACAACAGCCTTCGGCTGGAATTCATAAAGCGCTGCCAAAAAAGCATCTCTGCTGGAGCGTACCAAAAATTCCCATTGCAGGCCATATTTTTTAAAGGCTTCACCACTAAAAACATTTACCAGAGGAGGATAAGTAACAAGAACCTTATCCCCTGCTTTAAGACCTGCCCGCTCCAGAACCGTAAAGGAAGCCTTCACGCGTGCAGGCAGTTCAGCAAAAGTAATGCCGACAATATTTTGAAAAGCAGATGAACCTGTAGTAAAAGTAAGATAAGCAAGATTAAGGGGAGTATGAACCTCTTCTATCGTATGGGCAGCAGTCGGTCCCGCAATGCCTTTATCAGCCAATGTCTTGCGCGGCATTTCTGCAAATGTAGGCGCAGAACCAAAGTCCTTAACCATAGATGCTATTTCAGCCAGAATTCCTTTCATACTACCCCTTCTTTCTTCCTATAATTATGCGTTGATATATTTATCAGCAACAGCAGCGAACTCTTCGTTCATTTTAGCCATAGCTTTCAGACGATTTACACGGCCACCGCGCTCGTTGCCGTCCAGGCCACGGCCCCAAGGACCGAGTTGTTCATATTTGCCGGCAGCTTTAAGCTCCTGTACTTCTTTAACATGCTTTGCAACAACGTCGCGCATGTCTTCAACCTTGTTGACGATTTCTTTTACGCCGCCCAGGTTGTAGAAGAAGTTAACGCCAGGTGCGAATACCGGGTTAACCTTTGCCAGCTCTTCCAGACGCTCAATATCCATCTTAGTGATACGGGAGATAGAGGTCAGAGGCATTACGTGAATCATAGTGCCGAATTCCGGAGAAAGAGCCAGGATTTCGTCAGCCTGCAGGCCATGGCACAGGAATGCGCCGGAGATTGCACGGCCGATTACCATTGCTACAATAGGATGACCGGCTTTACGTGCTTCAGCCAATGCCAGCTGATAACCGCCGGTAGATTTGTTCATGCCGGCAATTTCTTCCATTTTGCCGGGGCCGTTGCCCGGGGTGTCTACGATCAGAACGATCGGGCGTTTTTCAGCTTCCGGTTTATCTTTATCAGCTTCCATAGTACGGTATACTGCGGTAGCCATCTTGTAGCCTTCCTCCAGACCGATTACGCCGCCGAATACAACCGGGAAACGGTCATTGAAAGCATATGCATCGTTTGCGATAACAGTTACAGTTTCATCTTTCAGCTTAGCGGTACCAACTACAGCACCAGGGCCATAGTCAGGATCGAACTCAGCAGTGCCGATTTTGTTTTCATCGAAGGAGCCTGCGTCAACAATCATTTCGATTGCGTCACGGCCACGGCCAATCATAGTGTTTTCCATTTCATCCATGTTTCTTTACCTCCTTCTCTTATGCACGCGGTCTGCGTTTAGCAACCTTCAGGAATTCTTCGGTAGTCATTTCCGGAAGTTCAGCAGGGTTTTCGTTACCATAGTATTTCCACAGGTCCATGGAATCCTTCGGCTGCATTTCAGCTACCAGCTTAACCAGACCTTGTTGTTCCTGAACCAGCTCCAGGGAGCCGATGCGGCGCATTTTTTCGATAGCTTCCATGGAAAGGTCAGCAACCTCAGCCAGAGCAGCTTTGAAATCGCCAACGGTGTCTTCAACCAGGTAGTTGCAGTCGCCGATGATGTATTTGTGCTTAGCACCGGTAGTACGATATACCAGAGCTTTGTTGGAAGCGTCGAATTCGTCCTTGCCCATTTCCTGCTCAATTACTTCAGGACCGGTCAGACCGATACGGCCTTCTTCGTTCATAACGATAACGTCGGTAGCAGCAGCTACGAAGCCCATGCCGCCGAAGCAGCCAACCTTGGAGCCTACAACTGCAACAATCGGCAGAATGCGGCGGCAATCCTGGATTGCGTCCATAACCTCAGCATGAGCCAGCAGGCCGGCATTTGCTTCGTGCAGACGAACACCGCCGGTTTCAAAGGAGATAGCAACCAGAGGACGACGAGCGTCATAGTCATCAGCATGAGCAGCTTTAATGTCTTTAGCTGCTTTCAGAGCCAGGCGCAGAGTGTTAACCATTTTCGCACCGTTAACTTCGCCAATAGCACCGCCGATGAATTTGCCTTCCATAGAAACTACGAATACAGGATGCTTGCCAATCAGACCAACACCGGTTACGGTGCCGTCATCAAACTCTACTGCAGTACCGAGTACCGGCAGATGCGGGCTTTCAAAACGATCTTGAGGTCCGAGCAGTTCGGTAAAGGTGCCTTTGTCGCACAGGCCTACAGCACGTTCACGGGCATTAGCATCAAAGAAGCTGCTTTTTTCCAATTCATTCCAGTTTTTCATCTTATTCAGCCTCCTTTGCGGTTGCTTCTGCCAGAGCCTGGCGCAATCTCATGTATACTACGATAGGAGTAGCATTATCGTCATTGATTTCAATAACAATGTTGCCTACGCCGGTATCATTAACGAATTTACCCAGCATTTTTTCCCAAACAGCATCAAAGCCAACTACAGGAGTGCAAACTTTAGCTTGAACTTTGCCGCCGAGGTCTTTTTTGGTAAACATAACTTCCAGGTCACCAGAGCCGGTTACGCCCATATGGGACCATTCCGGGTTAATGGTTTGGGTATTTTCAGATTCAAACTCAAATTCCAGATTTTGTAATGCCATTTTAAGCTCCTCCTATTACCAGTTTCTGAATTTAGCAGGCGGATTGTACAGACCACCGGACCATTCAACCAGGTCGTGTACGTTCTTAGCTGCCAGCATGGAGCGGTTAGCTCTGCTCATATCGATACCCAGGTCTTGCGGAGTTTTGATAACACCCAGCTCACGCAGACGTTTGGTTTCTTTCGGATCTGCTTTCATACCAACTTCGGTGAAGCCTGCAATACCACGGATAGCAGCGGTACGCTCTTCCATGTTGCGGCACTTCGGCAGGTATGCGATACCTTCTTCAGTAATGATATGAGTCAGGTCATCGCCGTAAATCATAACAGGTTCAATAGACAGGTTAGCGTTTTTAGCCAGCTTGAAAGCATCCAGCTCTTCTACGAAGCCAGGAGCCAGTTTTTCGCGGAAGGTTTCTGCCAGTTGTACAACAAGGCGTTTACCGCGACGTACAGGTCCCCACAGCTCTTTGTTGAGTGCGTATTCTTCGCCGCATTTGAGCCATGCGCCGGAGGAATGACGACGGCCTTTCGGGTCGCAGCCCATGTTCGGTGCGCCACCGAAGCCTGCAACACGGTTAGCGGTTGCAGTGGAGCTGTTGCCGTACGGGTCAATCTGCAGAGTGCCGCCGATGAACATATCAATTGCATAGTGGCCTGCAGTTTGAGAGAATGCACGGTTGGAACGCATGGAACCATCCGGACCAACGAAGAAGATATCGCTGCGGGCAGCTACATAATCTTCCATACCCAGCTCGCCGCCGAAGCAGTGAACGGATTCTACCCAACCGGTTTCGATTGCAGGAATCAGAGTCGGATGCGGATTCAGGATGAAGTTCTTGCAGATCTTGCCTTTCAGGCCAAGCTCTTCGCCGTAGGTCGGCAGCAAGAGTTCGATAGCAGCGGTATCAAAGCCGATACCATGGTTCATGGATTCAACCTGGTATTCACCATAAATACCTTTAATTGCCATCATGCCTTTGAGTACCTGTGCATCGGTAATCAGTGCCGGGTCACGGGTGAACAGAGGCTCAATATAGAACGGTTTCGGAGATTGGATTACATAGTCAACCCAGTCAGCCGGAATGTCAACGCGAGGCAGCTTGTCAACGATTTGGTTAACCTGAGCGATAACAATGCCTTGACGGAATTTAGTTGCTTCAACGATTGCCGGAGTATCCTCGGTGCTGAAGCCGGTGAACAGATTGCCTTCTCTGTCAGCCATAGTAGCTGCAACGAGAGCAACACGCGGGGTCAGGTCCAGGAAATAACGGCCATATAATTCCAAATAAGTATGGATAGCACCTAACTCCAGTTTGCCTTCCTGCAGGAATTGGGCAATACGGCCAGCCTGCGGACCGGAGAAAGACATATCCAGCTTTTTAGCAATACCTTTTTCGAATACATCCAGATGTTCAGGAAGAGTCAACACGGATTGAACCATGTGCAGATCATGAATCTTAGCGGGATCAACTTGGCACAGGCATTTAGCCAGGAAGTCAGCTTGCTTTTGGTTGTTGCCTTCGATGTTAACTTTATCGTAAGGTCTGATTACAGCTTCCAGCAAAGCAACTGTATCTTTAGCATCAACAATTTTCCCTTCCTTGACCAGCGGAGCAGCATTTTTTGCGCGCTCCATTGCGTCCTTTTTCAGAGTGTCCCACTCACGGGTAACTTTTTTGAACTCCATTACGGTCTCTCCTTTCTGAATTAAGAAAAGCTTCATATAATAAATCGGACAAAAAAAGAGAGAGTAGGGGTAACAGCCACTTAAACTGGCTGTCTGCTCTCGCTCTCTCTATCACCACTATTTAATTTTTATTGTGAATCGGTCCGATAATATATGCACTATATGTGCATTACACCTAACCCTGCACGTTCATGATTAGTCATGTAATGCAGTGCAGATTTACCAAACAGGGCAACTGCTATCCAATGCTCATTTCTTACTACAGCAATTTTCATTGCCAGGCTTGCACTTGTGCTAACACTCACTAATAAACCCTTTTTAGCCTCTTCTGTAGCATGAATAACTGCATGAATATCATTGCTCGTTTTTTCAATAAGTCCTGAATTTAAACAAGCCCCAATAACAGCCCGGTTAATTCTCTCATTGAAATCATAAAAACTGGTTTTGCCTCCCACCTCAGTGACTACAGCTTTTAGCCCTTTCTTCGCCACCATCTGTTTGGCCAGGTCCTCATCATAAATAGTCTGAGTCAAAGCCAGCATCATTGCTGCAATTCCGGGGCTCGCAATACTATTTTCCAGGAAACCTGGAGCAGTACTAGCCGTCATCTCAATCACTCCTTCTCTTCTCAAAAAATCTACAAGGCATTTAGCGGATACTTATTTCACCAAAGTTAAAGCTTTGAACTATCCCTTGCTCATTGCGCACTATAATTGCACCTTCTTCGTCTACAGCTGTTACAGTACCGGCAAAAATAACCTGGTCGTCATCTTTTACCAATACATGTCTGCCTACTGTGCAATTAAGCTTTTGCCATTCCTTCATCACGACATCTGCGCCCTGCAGTAGCCACTTGTCATACAAGATACCAAAATCTTCCATAATAGCAGCCAGCACCTGGTCACAGGTAAAGTCCTTATGCAGGCTGGCATTGAGCGAGGCCGCAGTTGCAGCTACTTCCGCAGGGAAGTCTGCAGCTGACAGCGCCACGTTTACACCAATACCAACTATAGCATAATCTATTACGCCGTTTTCATCAAGCTGTAGCTCAGAAAGAATGCCGCAGATTTTTTTACCATCTAACAGCAGGTCATTAGGCCACTTTATTTTGACGCTTTCTGTATCATACAGTCTGCGTACGGCCTTAGCCACAGCAACGCCTGCAAGCAAGGTAATTTGAGCAGCAAATTGGGGATCGATTTGCGGTCGAAGGATAACGGTAAACCATAGGCCGCCAAGCGGCGAGTTCCAGACACGTTGCATACGGCCGTGTCCGCCCTCCTGCCTGGCAGCAACAATAACAGTTCCTTCGGGAGCGCCCTCTTGGGCCATAGCTACAGCAGTTTCATTTGTTGATTTCAATACATCAAATTCTCGAAGCTGTATTTTCATAATAATTTATCAGGTTAATTATTTAACCATGCCAATGGTTGCAATGAATACGCCGCAAGCGATAGCGGATACGATAACACCGCCGATGTTAGCGCCCATAGCAACAGGCAGAACGATTGCAAACGGATCTTCATCCTCAGCAGCATGCTGAGCAATTTTAGCAGTGGTCGGTACGCAGGATACGCCGGCAATACCAACAACCGGGTTGAAGTCGCCTTTCTTGAACCAGTAAACAACGTAGCCGCCAAGGATACCAACTGCACCGGAAACTGCCAGAGCAAGAACGCCCAGAACAATCAACGGAGCAACTTTCGGGTTCAGCAGGGTGGAAGCTTCGCACAGGGTGCCAAGCAGCAGGCCGAGCATCAGAGTACCGGTGTACAGCAGGGTGTTTTCAATCAGATCCTGGTAAGGTACGATTTCTGCTTCTTTAATAGCCATGCCCAGGAAGAAGGACATAATCAGCGGAGCAGCCATCGGCAGCAGCAGGCAGAGCAGTGCGCAGCATACCAGAATGAAGATGAATTTTTTGGATTTCGGAACTTCCGGAGCATAGAACATAATGTCTTTGCCGCGAACAGCTTTCGGAACCAGCATTTTCAGCAGCCAAGGATAGCCTGCATAAGTCAGAGACAGATACAGGTAAGCGATTACGGAAATCGGAACGAACAGGTGCGGAGCAAGCATCAGGGAGGTGAACAGAACCATCGGTCCGTCAGCACCGCCGATGGAAGCAACTGCTGCAGCTTCCGGAGGTGTCAGGCCAAGATGTACGCCCAAAACCAAAGTTACGAAGGTACCGCATTCAGCGAAGATTGCGATGATAATGGAAGTCCAGGGATTGCCCAGGATGAAGCCGATTTCGCACATTGCGCCAACGCCCATGAATACTACGCAAGCAACCAGGCTGTTGCTGAAGGTCAGGTTGTAAATCGGCTGCAGGAAGTTAATCTGCATAATATCAACCAATTGCGCAGGATCGGAAATCAACGGATCCAGGAACAGGGTACCAAGCTTGCCGCCATCCAAGAACAGCACGCCGCAGTTAATACAAATCATACCAACACCCATCGGAACCATAATCAACGGCTCGAGGGTACGTTTAAAACCTAAGTAAGCTAAAACAAAACCAAATGCAATAAGTGCGATTCTGGCAATAGCAATGGTTGTATCTTGAACCATCAAAGATGCAATGCCAGGGAATAATTGTGCAACGATATTTCCGTCCATTGTTATTCCATACCTCCTTCATCATTACTACCGCCCATAATCTTGTTGAGCAGTACTACAGCACCAATCATAACCAGAGCAATTGCTGCGGTAAATGCGTAAGAAAACAACGCATAAAGTTCAACGCTCATAATTAATTAGTCTCCTTTCGTCATATAAGAAAATTTAATAATTTTTATAATTTTGGACATCTTTACTGCGGTAATTTCCGGACATCACAGCAAATAAAAATATCCTTTTCTGCTTGCGGCGGAAAAGGATACAATACATCTAGGTACAGATATCTCGTATACACTCCGTCTCTCGCAGAAATATATAACATAATTAAGGCTGCGATCTGACTTAGCTTCTTAAAGCTGGCTTCAAGAAGCATCACAGTGGCGTGACCGTAGCAGATTCTCACTGCTTTCCCTTATTTACCCTGCACCGGGCAGGCACCTCAATCAGTTTTTTTAGTTGTTCTCTCAAAAATACTATCTCATTTGCCTAATTTCATATTTACCTTTAAAAAGCAAAAAGAGACTGAATGAAAATTTCTCATAATCACTCAGTCTCCGTTATTCTGTTTTATAAGCACACACGAAATTTGGTTTTTCTCTCATAGTCTCTCGATGCCTATATTTTATATCACTTTCACCCTTTTGTCAACAATTATACAAAAAATATTTTTAAAGTTACTTTAATGGCGTTTACTTGTGTTTAACAACCAATCTCTTATGATTTCAGCGCCGCAAAGTCTTGCTCCATGCGCCCTCATAAGCTTTGTCAGCGCCTGATAAGGCTACATTCTTCTTTAGTTATACAAGAGAGCACTCCTTGTTTTCTGTCATCATCAGCTGCATCTTAATATTGGTATTTCTTCACCGCTAGTGTATAATAGCAATTAGGAGGACTTTACTATGCATTTACAAAAAACAGCTCTCGTTCTGGAGGGCGGCGGCATGCGGGGAATGTTTTCCGCCGGTGTGTTTGAAGCTTTTCTGGCGCATCAGCTCACCTTTCCCTACATCACCGCCGTATCTGCCGGAGCCTGCAATATTTTATCATATATGTCTGCCCAGCCGCTGCGCACACGTCAGATTATCGAACACTACGTCACCGATAAGCGTTACTTCAGCGTGCGCAACTGGATTAAAAGCGGCAGTATCTTCGGCTTTGACTTTATCTTCAAGGAGCTTCCCAAGCAGCTGCTGCCCTTTGACTATGCGGCCTACCGCGCCTATACCGGCATACTGCAGGTAGCTGCTACCGATATCGTCAACGGCGAAAGTGTCTGGTATGACCAGAAGGCATTGGGGCAGGACTTTATTCCTGTGCGCGCTTCTTCCTCCATGCCCTTCGTTGCCCCTGTTGTCAAGCATGAAGGCCGTGCGCTGCTCGACGGTGCGTTACTGGCACCCATTCCCTACCAAAAAGCACTCGACGCAGGCTACGAAAAGCTGATTGTCGTGCTCACACGCAACGAAGGCTACCGCAAGAAAAAAGGCGTACCTAAATTCCTGCTTAAATCCGTTTATAAAAAATATCCCAAGCTGTGGGATATCATGGAGCAGCGTCCTAAGCTTTACAACGAGCAGCTGGAGGCTGTCGAACAAATGGAACGTGATGGCAAGGCTGTCATCATCCGCCCGCAGCTTCCGCTCACGATTGATAAATTTGATATCAAGCCGCACAAGCTGCTGGCGCTGCATGACCACGGCATCGGCTGCGGACTGGCTGCAATCGAAAAAATAAAAGAATTAGAGCAGCAATAAATTCTTTTATCAAAACTATATTCAGTGTATAATATATTCTATAATAAGGAATAACAAACAATCCACTCCTTATTCCTTGGAGGTTCATATGAAAATAAGGTTAGGCATTATCGGCGAAGAAGATAATATAAATATCTTTCAGGAAGTTATAGAAGAATATAATGACTACAAAATTGCTACGTTCACTGATGCCGACGGAACACATACACTGAATATTATCGATACCCACCAACAGGAGGTTGACGCCTGGCTCGTCTTTGACCAGATAAATTATCTGCATATAAAAAACTGGGGCAAAGCACAGAAGCCTGTCTACTGCATCCCTTACCGCGGTGCCAACTTTTATAAAACGCTCTGCACCACTATTTACCAAGGCTTTAAAATTGATGAATTAAGTATAGATACAATCCCCTATTATGACATTACCCGCGCTCTGGATGATATGCAGATAAACTATAACGTTATCAATCATTTATCCGATGAATATGGTGCCTTATCGCTCAACGGTTATGCTGAATTTCATCGTGAGCTCTTTAAAAAAGGCATCACCAAAGCTGCTGTCACCAGAAGCTGCTATGTCAAAAGCTTATTGGAGCGAGAAGGCATCCCTGCCTTCTGTATCATGCCTGTACGTGTTACTGTACGCAATATTTTAAACGTAATTTTAACTCAATTCCGGATAAAAAAACTCCGGGAAGGCCAGATTGCCGTGCAGGTATTCAGCTTCAATCTGCTGGGAGATAAAGATAATTTTTATTCCGTAGATGACTTATACAGCAGGGAAATTGCTATTTCGCAAAAGCTCATCAGCTACACCAAAAACATCAGCGGCTCGTTGAAGCCCGCCAACGAAGGTAATTTTTATATTTTCACCACACGTGGTTGCTTAGAGAAGCTTACCAACAGCTTCACCAGCCTGCCGGAGTTGCCGATGCTGCACGATTTAAGCAAAAGCCTGCGTGCCTGTGGCATAGGTATAGGCAACAGTGCCCGCGAAGCAGAATATAATGCCGTTATTGCCTTAAAGCATGCTTGTGCCGATAAAAAGGGTAGCTGGTATGTCGTACTGGACGACAAAACCATCAGCGGCCCTTTAGGCAGCGCACAACAGATAGATTATCAGTACGCCTCCGCACAGCTGGAGGAAGTAAGCAAAAAGACATCTCTCAGCCAAGCCACCTTAAGCAAAATTTGCCATGCGTTGAAAATTTACGGACGCGATGAGCTTAATGCGCAGGAGCTTGCCACAATACTGCAAATCCTGCCACGCAGCGCCCGTCGCATTCTCACCTGCCTTACAGAGCATGGTTATGCGGAAGAAATCCGCTCGGAAATGTCTGAAACTAAAGGACGCCCACGTAAAATCTACAAAATAAAATTATAAACACTTCTCCAAAGACTGAAGTTCAGCTCCAAACTGTAACTTCAGTCTTTTTATTAACAAATTATATACACATACATCTCCTATTGACACACTAGACAAAAAGATGTATTCTTTAATAAAGGTCTTAGCCTTTATTAGTCTTTTATTATTTAGAGGGGGAAAAACAATGTCAGATACATTATTAGACAAAAACAAAATTTGGCAACAGATAGATGACGAAAAGGAAAACATGCTGCAGCTTTGGCAGGAATTAGTTAACGTTGATTGCGGTTCCGGCAACAAAGCAGGCGTTGATTTCATCGCACAAAAAATCGAAGCCATTTTAAAAACACTTGGCTTTGCTACAACCCAGGTGGAATTTGAAAAAGCAGGCAACACACTTGTCGGCAAAATTGGCGATACCGGCAAGGATTTTATCGTTTTATTAGGTCACATGGACACCGTATTCAAAGACGGCACCGCCGCAGAGCGTCCGTTTAAAATTGTTGACGGAAAAGCCTACGGCCCCGGCTGCCTTGATATGAAGGGCGGCATTGTTATCATGCTGACAGCTTTAAAAGTGCTTTTGGCAAATAATTATACCAAGCATGGTATTAAAGTAATCCTCGCAGGCGACGAAGAAGTAGCTCATTACTTAAGCAATGCTTCCGAAACAATTTTGGCGGAAAGCAAGGGTGCTTTGGCAGCATTTAACTTTGAAACCGGTTTCCTGGATCAGGGCGTTGTCACCAGACGCAAGGGCAGATATGAATTTACTATGGAAGCCTATGGTCGCGGTGCGCACGTAGGCAATGACCCGCAAAACGGCCGCAGCGCCATCATTGAATTAATGCATAAGGGCCTTGATATCGAAGCCTTAACCGATTTCGACAAGGGTATTAACTTTAACGTAGGTTTATTCGAAGGCGGTACAGTCAGCAACGCAGTGCCGGACTACGCAAAATTAACCTGCGATACACGCTATACCGACTATGCTTTACTGGAAGAAGTATTGCCCAAATTGCATGCTATTGCGGATAAACAATACGTTCCCGATACCAAAACCGTTCTCAAGACCGTTACGGAATTCCAATCCATGGATGAGGTTCCCGGCACAGCCGCTTTGCTCCAATTAGTACAGGAAGCAGCAGCTGAGTGCAATTTACCTCAACCTACAGCCAAAGCAGTCGGCGGCGGCAGCGACAGTGCCTACGCTACAGCTGCAGGCGTTCCTACAATCTGTGCTCTCGGCGTACAGGGTGCACGCAACCATACGGCAGAAGAATTTGCTGTTGTAGATACTCTCTTCAGCAGATGCAAACTGTTTGCTACTATCATGCTTAATATCTGAGGCAAAAGCTTAAGCTTACAGATGCCTTGTTTGCATCTTACATATTATTCTTCCTACATACCCCTAAAAAGTATCGTCCCGGCATTTTTTGCCGGGACGATACTTTTTTATGCTTATTATATTACCTTTAGTCCTCAATAATCAGACGTCCCTCAAGCTCACGTTTGAGATGCTGATGCGTCATAAAGTATTCCTCAATCACATCGCGATACGA
>CAKQHU010000008.1 GCA_934234275.1 uncultured Phascolarctobacterium sp. | reverse complement strand
ACTATTACCGCTCCGACCGGCGTTATCGCTGTAAATGTTACCAAAAAGCTGCCTGACGGCGCTGTTATTATGATCGGCTCCGTAACCGAAGGCACTGTTGCTGTAGGTGACGCTGTTACCTTTGCTGTAGACAAGGCTCGCAAGATGGATATCGCTCGTAACCATACCGCAACCCATCTGCTGCATGCTGCTCTGAAACAGGTTCTGGGTGCCCATGTTAACCAGGCCGGCAGCTATGTTGGTCCGGACCGTCTGCGCTTTGACTTCTCCCACTTCTCTCAGGTAACCGCTGAGGAGCTTAAGAAAGTAGAGGCTATTGTCAACGAGCAGGTGCTGGCTGGCAAAGCTGTTAATATCGAAGAGCTGCCGATTGAGGAAGCTAAGAAGAAGGGTGCAACCGCGCTCTTCGGTGAAAAATACGGCAACATCGTTCGTGTTGTTACCGTTCCGGACTTCTCCATGGAGTTCTGCGGCGGCAGTCATGTAAGCAATACCGCACAAATCGGTATGTTCAAAATCGTGAGCGAAGGCTCCAGCGGCGCAGGCGTGCGCCGTATTGAGGCTGTTACCGGTCATGGTGCTGTGGCTCATGTAAACGCTACCGAGGCAATGGTAAATGGTCTGGCTGCTGAGCTGAAATGCCGCTCCTGCGACGTTCCGACTCGTCTGGAGGCTCTGCAATGCGAGCTGAAGGCTGCTCAGAAGAAGGCTGAAGAGCTGGCTGCAGAAATCGCTAAGGCTCAGGTAAGCAATGTTGCTGACCAGATTAAGGATGCTAACGGCGTTCCTGTTCTGGTACAGAAGGTTAATGCTGACAGCGTTGACGCTCTGCGTAACCTGGGTGACCAGATGCGTGATAAGGTTGGCGGCGTTGTTGTGCTGGCTGCTGTTATGGGCGAGAAGGTAAGCATTCTGACCATGGCTACTAAAGATGCTGTTGCTAAGGGCGTACATGCGGGCAACATCGTTAAGGCTGTTGCTAAGCTGTGCGGCGGTGGCGGCGGCGGTCGTCCGGATATGGCACAGGCCGGTGCTAAGGACGTAGCTAAGGTTGATGAAGCACTTGCTGCTGCTTTTGATATCGTTGCTGCTATGGTGAAATAATTACTTCATTTAGCAGACGTTGAATTAAATATTATCTAAAAATAAAACTGACGAGGCAAATTTTGCTTCGTCAGTTTTTGTATGTCTGTAATAGTGCTTTCAGCCGGTTTGATTACAGTTGTAAAAACCGCTTGCCGAGAAGCATTTTTTGTTAAGCGTTATTGCAACGCCGATAATATTTTTACTATGTATTTTTTGACAAAGAGTCCGAATCGTGATAAATTCATATTAGCAGGAGTTTTTATTTTGAGCGGGGGCTATGCCTCCGTATGTGTGTATGTTATGAAGGAGGTTTTTCTTATGGCAGAAGATTTTGTTGGTGTAAGCGGTTCTCTTAATGAAAGCTTTGTCGGTGCAGCCAATGATAAGCTGTTCGAGGTTCCTTTTGAAGCACTGGAGGTGCGCATGGCTAAGGAAAAACCGCAGCTTGTGCCCGGATTGACGGCTTTGAAGAAGGCTATGTCTGCGCCTGCGTTTGAGCGTCTGATTAGCCCGCTGCTGAATATTAACCTGGGCGACGATGCGTTGTTGCTGGTTGCCGGCGATGAAAGAGTGCGCACGGAGCTGATCGGCAAGTATCTGCCTGTGATTAAAGCTGCTTTTAATGTTAGCAATGTGCGTGTTGTCGGTGGTGCGCGCAACGGCTTGGACGCATATTGAGGCTGTGAGTTTGTAGTTTTATAATGTGTATTTAAGAAATTAAAAACGTCGTGAGCTTATGAGTTTGATCATTGCTCACGACGTTTTTGATTGTGTTTTTGTATGAGTTGTGGAAGTGAAGTGCCTACTGTTCCCTAGCCAACAGATCCCTATAAAAAACCTTTAGGATGTAGTCTTTACATACAGTTGTGCTGACTGCAGCAGGTCTAAGCATAATTCTCACCTTTAATGATTGTTAAAGACTTTCAGAATAACCATTTTCCCAAAGCTCATCACAGCTTAAATCAAGATCATCATTCCAACTGATACCATAGCCGCCAACATCAACCTTGACTAAGTTAAAAAGACCATTGGTGTATTTAAGAGCTTTAAAGGGTTGCCATATTTCTAAAAGAGGCTTTACATCATAATACTTGCAGATACCGTTGATAAAATCAACTTTTAAAATAAAATTCGGTAATGCTTTTACCTTTTGAACCTTATGAAACATGGTAGCACCTCCTTCTATTTTAATGGTGGTAATTTAATAAATTCCTGTGTTTCCCATATATGCATTAGTGCAGTTTGGTGCAATGCAGCCCATTCTTTGACGAGTTCCAATGCTTTAGGTGGCAAATCTCCTTCTAGCATTTTCAAAGATTTGATTTCGATTTCACCTGTGTATTCACCATAAATTACATGGAAATGTGGTGGATTGTGTTCTTTTCTCTGAAAATACATTTTGATGTACATTCCGTAGAAACTGGATATTAACGGCATGTTGTTTTCCTCCTTTAATTATAATATTTGCTTCGGTAAAATACAACATGAGGTGCCAAACAAAAAAAGCAGTACACATGGTATCCGCAGGTTTCGGATACCATAGGTACTGCTAAATTACTGACGACATTAGTCGAAAGGTACTGCTTATTTTGTTGTAAATGCGAAGCTAAGGTAAGTATAAAGAAAATGACGAGTAAAGTCAAGCAAAATTCTGAAAATTTAAAACAACTGCATTCGACATACCATTTAGGTACGGCGGATGCAGTTGTTTTTCTTATTTACATGTAAGTGTCGCAATTAACATATCGCGCTGCAACGAAAAATTTTCCCGCAATTCGCTTAAGAGGATTTGGTGTTTACACGATTGTATGCGAAGCGATTCGCGGACGGTAATTTCGTGCGGAATAACAACGAATTTGCAATAAACTCGCGCTAGGCCAAGAGATTTTACTGTAGCAGTTAGCTTAGCGCTCAAACAGTATTGCAATTTCTGTTATTCCAGGCACTCATTCCCTAAAATTTTTATGTTTTCGCTGCGATATATTAATTGCTCGTCTAACTTTCTTGCCTGCCCCTTGCACTCTTCGAGTATAACACGACAAGCATTTTTCATTATATGAAAAATGGGTCTTAGTATAGGGAAGGTGCCGAGCGTAGCGAGGCGGAAGGGGGCGGAAGGAAGCGAGAACGCAGCGCCTTACAAGCTGCCTGCTCTGTCCAAAAAGCCACGCAGAATGTCGCAGGAGGCAGCGAACTTAGCTTGTTCTTCTTCCGTCAGTTTCAGCTCAAGAATTTCTTCGATGCCGTTCTTGCCGATGACACAGGGTACGCCGGCAGCAACGTTCTTCTGACCGTATTCGCCGTTGAGAGCGGTGGAGCAGGGCCAGATGAGCTTCTGGTCATGGAAGATAGCCTTAATCAGCATGCAGGCGGCATTGGCAATACCGAATTCCGTACAGCCTTTGCCGTCAACCTCAATATCGCCGGCTCTTTTAACCTGCAGCTGCAAATCGTCCAGACTGAGGGCAGCCAGCTCCGGACGTTCGCTGCGCAGCTGGGCAAAGCTCTTGCTGCCAATGCGGATGCGGGACCAGACAACGAAGCTGGAATTACCGTGCTCGCCCATGCAGAAGGCCTGAATAGATTTGCGGCTGTAGCCGGTAGCGGCGCTGAGTACGCGCAGCAGGCGGTAGCTTTCGAGACTGGTGCCGGTGCAGAAGCAGCGGTGCGGATCCCACTGCATCTGGCGGCGGATATGCTCGCAAATAATATCTGCAGGATTGGAAATGCTGATCATTATTCCCTTGAAGTCAACCTGCTTCAGATGACTGATAACCTCGTTAGCCATCTTGATGGAATCATCAAACATATCCAGACGAGTTTCGCCGGGACGACGGCTGCGGCCGAAGGCCATTACCAGAATATCGGCATCGTTCAGCTCGCTGTATTCACCGGCGCGGATGATGGCATCACGGCCGCAAAGTGCGCCGCTGACGCCGTCATCTAAGTCCAGCGCCTGTGCGGCAGCCTTTTCCTTGAGAATATCAATCAATACAATATCATCTGCTTCACCGGACTGGATGAGCGCTAAAGCAACGTGAGAGCCGACATGACCTGCGCCGACGATTACAACCTTACGAGTTTTTAACATAACAGAGACCTCCTTTATGAAAACAGGGAACCGTCCCCACTTGTGCTGGAGATAGTTCCCTCATTTTTTCTATGCGGTAAAAATATGCCGGTGCAGTATTTATCCCGCTTCGCTATTTTATTTGTTTGCTTCTGCTTCGGCAATAACCTTATTGATATCTTCGATAAGAGCATCAACATCAATGCCGTGAGCGCCTGCGCCCTGACCGATGGTTTCGAAATGAGCAGCCATGCAGCCGATGCAGCCCAGACCATATTCAGCGAAAACCTCCATGATTTCAGGATGGTTTTGAACGGCTTCAATAATGCCGGTATCTTTAGTAACCATTGTATAAGTCTCCGTTTTATAAAAATTGTACACATAATCCGTACTCATTCATTATATCATTTGTGCTTCTAAAAGCCAAATTTATTACTGAAAATTTTTTGCGAATTAAGCTTGACAGAGTTCACGTTTTTTTGATTATTTTTTCACATTAAGCCGTGAAATACTTGCGTTTACGGCTAATAAACGATATAATGGAGAAAAGTGGTGCAATGTGGGTAAAAAGGGGGCGACAAAATGCTTTTAGGTGAATACGAACACACTCTGGATGCAAAAGGTCGTCTTGCTATGCCTGCTAAGTTGCGTGAAAGTTTGGGCAGTAAGTTTATTATTACCAAAGGTCTGGACGGCTGTCTTTTTGTTTACGATATGGAGCAATGGCATCAGCTGGAACAGAAGCTGGCAGCCTTGCCGATGAGCCGCAAAACAGCGCGTGATTTTACCCGTTTCCTCTTTGGCGGTGCCTGCGAGGGCGAATGTGACAAGCAGGGCAGAGTATTGCTGCCGGCAAACCTGCGTCGTCATGCCGGTCTGGAAAAGGATGCTGTGATTGTGGGCGTAGGCAGCAGAGCCGAAATTTGGGATGCAGGCCGTTGGAACGAATATAACGAAGAAAATGCCGAGGATGTGAGCGAGCTTGCAGAGCAGCTTGCTGACTTAGGAATATAAGATTGGTGTTGGCTATGGAATTTAAGCATACAAGTATTCTGCTCGCTGAGAGCGTGGACTTTCTGATAACAGATAAAAATGGTATTTACGTGGACTGCACTATGGGCGGTGCGGGGCACAGCAGTGCGTTTGCCGCACAGCTGGAGGCAGGTGGCCTTTTGATTGGCATTGATCAGGATGATGATGCTATTGCTGTTGGTTCTGAACGCTTGCTGAACAAATTTACCTGCAAAACCGCAGTTGCCAAGTCTAATTTTGAAAATTTTTCCCAGGTATTGGATTCCATGGGAATAGATGAAATTGACGGTATCTTTTTTGACCTTGGTGTTTCTAGCTATCAGCTGGACACACCGGAGCGTGGTTTCTCATATATGCATGATGGACCTTTGGATATGCGCATGAATAAAGAAGCAAGTCTGGATGCAGAGTACATTGTAAACCACTATAAGGAAGAAGAGCTGGCGGATATTATTCACCGTTACGGTGAGGAACGCTGGGCGAAGCGTATCGCACAGTTTATTGTGGCAGCACGCAAGGAAAAGCCGTTGACCACTACCTTTGAGCTTGTGGATGTCATCAAGAAGGCTATTCCCAAGGGAGCAAGACTTGACGGCCCGCATCCGGCGAAGCGTACCTTTCAGGCTATCCGCATCGAGGTAAACAACGAGCTGGGAATTTTGGCAGATACGATGGAAAGAGCCGTAAACCGCTTAAAGAGCGGCGGCCGTATCGGTGTTATTACCTTCCATTCGTTGGAGGACAGAATTATTAAGCAGACCTTTGCCAAGCTTGCCAAGGGTTGCACTTGCCCGCCGCAGCTGCCGGTGTGCGTATGCGGTAAAAAGCCTTTGCTGCGCAAAACAGGCAATATTGTTCCCTCCAAGGCAGAGGTGGAAGAAAATCCGCGCAGCCGCAGTGCGCGCCTGCGTTATGCGATTAAGATTTGACAGATGCACATAGATAAATTTTGATGTTTTGATGAAGGGTGATTTTGATGCTTGCCAGAAAATACGATAATTATGCTTGGCAGGAGCAGCCTGCCGAGCAATATGAGGTTCAGCAGCCTGCCCGCAGAAAAGTACATAGACCTGATCCGAGAAGAGTGCTGCGCAACAGAATTCTTAAAGCATTTTTACTTATTATGGCAGCTTATTTTATTGTTGTTTTACGCAGTAACGCTATGGTGCAATATGGCAATGAGCTGGTGAGCCTGCAGCAGCAGGAGGCTCAGCTTATCACCAAAAACAACGAGCTGAAAATCGAGGTTGAACAGCTGAAGGGTCCTGACCGTATTATAGGTTTGGCCGAACAGTATTTGGGTATGAGTGTTGCCCGCAGCAATATTTATGTTAAGGCTGGCGGAAGCAGCAATTCTTTGGCTGTGCATAACAAATAAACATAGCCATTCAGTTTATATTGTGATATAATTTGAATGGGTTTTTGGGAGGCAGCCTTTTGGCTGCCGTTTCAATTTAAATTCTATACTATAATTAAACTAGAAGTAATTTACGGCTTTGCTCCTTGAGGGGCGGAACGTAAAACAGGGGGGTTAATAAATGGAAAAGCAATTAGCTTCACTCCTTGCCTTATTGCCGCAGGCTGAGGTTATTGGCAGTGCTGATAAAGTTATTACTGATGTAACTGCCGATTCCCGTGCGGTGGTAGCCGGCAGTCTTTTTATCTGCCTGAAGGGTGCAACTGTAGACGGACATAAATTTTTGGCGATGGCTGCCGAGAAGGGCGCTGTTGCTGCGCTGGTGGAGGACGTTCCCGCTGAAGTACCGCAGGGCGTTACTCTGATTAAGGTTGCCGATACGCGTGAGGCTATGGAGCTGGTAACGCCGTATTTTTATGATTATCCGGGACGCAAGCTGAGAATGATCGGTGTGACCGGTACTAACGGCAAAACAACTTCAACAAATATTATCCGTCTGATTCTGCGCAAAGCAGGCTACAAGGTCGGCCTGATTGGCACTATCAATATTATGATTAACGATGAGATTACCGAATCTCATAACACTACTCCGGACGTAGTTGACCTGCAGAAAACACTGTACGCTATGTGCTGCGCCGGCTGCGATTACTGCGTAATGGAGGTATCCAGTCATGCGCTGGCGCTGAAGCGTGTGGCAGGCATTGAATATGACTGCGCTGTGCTGACGAATATTACCCAGGATCACCTGGACTTCCATAAAACTATGGAGAATTACCGCGATGCCAAGAGCCTGCTCTTTGAGCATCTGACCGACGGCAGCAAGCCGAATAAAAACGCTGTATTCAATATGGATGATCTGAGCTCCGCAATTATCCGTGAGCGTACCAAGGCTAACGTACTGACCTATGGTGAAGGCCATGATAATGATATCTATCCTTTGAGCTTTACGGTAGAGCCTAAGCATATGCAGCTGCTGCTGCATACTCCGGTGGGCGAAATGGACCTGGAGCTGAAGATTACCGGTGAGTTTAATGTTTATAATGTTATGGGTGTTATCGGTGCAATGCTGGCCGAAAAGATTGACAAGGATATTATCTGCTCCGTACTTGACGGCTTTGACGGCGTCCCCGGACGTTTCCAGCTCGTTGAGGCAGGACAGCCTTATACTGTTATTGTAGACTACGCACATACTCCCGACGGCTTGGAGAACGTGCTGAAAACCGCGCGCTCTATTACCCGCGGTAAGCTGTGGGTTGTGTTCGGCTGCGGCGGTGACCGTGATAACAAAAAGCGTCCGCTGATGGGTGCTCTGGCATTGGAGCTGGCTGATAACATCGTTGTTACCTCCGATAATCCGCGTACCGAGGATCCGGAGCTGATTATAGACGAAATTTTTACGGCTCTGCAGAATGTGCCTGAAGGTAAGCATGTTACCCGTCTGAGCGACAGACGTGAGGCTATCTGCTATGCTTTGGCAGAGGCTGCTGACGATGATGTTATTCTGATTGCCGGCAAGGGCCACGAAAATTACCAGATTTTGAAGGACAGAACTATTCACTTTGATGATAAAGAAGTTGTAATGGAATACTGGAGTGATAAAAAATGCTGAAGGCCAGTGAAGTTTTAGCAGCTACTAAGGCTGTTTGTGCAGATTTTGAGTTTACCGGCGTAACCACCGATTCCCGTGCGGTAAAGCTGGGAGAATTATTCGTAGCGCTGAAGGGCGATAATTTTGACGGCCATGACTATTGCGCTAAGGCTGTGGAGCTGGGTGCTGCGGGCGTTGTTGTATCCCATGAGGTGAGCGGCCTGCCTGCGGGCGTTGCTGTGTTCATGGTAGAGGATACGCTGCTTGCTTATCAGCAGCTTGCGCATGCCTACCGTCTGCGTAAGCAGGGCCTGAAGGTTTTTGCTATCACAGGCTCCAACGGCAAAACCTCTACGAAGGATTTGCTGGCTGCCTGCCTGAGCTGCAAATATAACGTTGTCAAAACTCAGGGCAACTTCAATAATGAAATCGGTCTGCCGAAAACCTTGCTGAGCATTCAGCCGGATACCGATATTGCCGTTGTGGAGATGGGCATGCGTGGCTTGGGTCAGATTGCCGAGCTGTGCCGCATTGCCGAGCCTGACAGCGGTCTGATTACTAATGTTGGCGAAACCCACATGGAGCTTTTGGGCAGCATGGAAAACATCGGCAAGGCCAAAAGCGAAATCGTACTTAACCTGCCGGAGGATGGCTTTGCTATTCTCAACGGCGATAACGAATATGTACTGCCGGCAGCAGACAAAACCAAGGCAAAGGTTGTTTACTTCGGCCTGGGCGAAAACTGCGACTTCCGCGGCAGTGATATTGTGACCTCCGGTGCTGGTACTACCTTTACCTGTACCCATAAGGCTACGGGCGAAGCTGTTAAGGTAAGCCTGCAGCTGATTGGCGAGCATAACGTTTATAACGCGCTGAGCGCTATCGCCGGCGCCTTCTGCTACGGCGTGCCGATGGCAGCAAGTGCGCAGGCGCTGGCAACTGCCCGTCTGACAGGCAGCCGTCAGGAAATCGTTTATATCGGCGATATCACCTTTATCAACGATGCTTATAATGCAAGTCCTGCTTCTATGGAAGCGGCACTGAAAACCTTGGCGGAGGCCAAGAAGGCAGCGCATGGCAAGGCCCGTACTATTGCTGTGCTGGCAGATATGCTGGAGCTGGGAGATATCAGTGAGGATGCGCATCGCCGTGTAGGCCGCTGGGCTGTAGAAAACGGTGTGGATTTTGTACTGACCTACGGACCGCAGGCTGCTTATATTGCGGATGAGGCTGCAAAGCTTGGCGGCAAGAGCAAGCATTGCGCCGACCGTCAGGAGGCAGCGGATGCTTTGCGCCTGATGGCTTCCGCAGGTGATATTATCCTGCTGAAGGGCAGCCATTCCATGCAGGTTGACAAAATGCTGGAGCTGTTCAAGTAAACTTAAGAGAGTGAGATTTTAGTAGATGTTAAAATTAATCGGAATTCCTGTGACTGCGTTTATCGTGTGTGCTTTAATCGGCCCGGTGCTGATTCCTTATCTGCATAAGCTGAAGTTCGGCCAGTCTATCCGCGAGTGCGGACCGGCGAGCCATATGGCGAAAAGCGGCACACCGACGATGGGCGGACTTATGATGCTGGCAGCACTGCTTGTTGCTTTGCTGTGGGGCAGCTTTACTCCTCATGTAATTATTGCTCTGGTGCTGACAGTAGGCCATGCGGTTATAGGCTTTATAGATGATTACATCAAGGTTGTAATGAAGCGTAATCTGGGCCTGACTGCCAAGCAGAAATTTTTACTGCAGTTCATTCTGGCCGGTGCCTATGTATATTTCGCCGAAACTCATATTCGCAATACGGAGCTGTGGGTTCCCGGCATCAATGCTGTCATTGATTTAGGCTGGGGTTATTATGTGCTGGCCTTCCTGCTTTTGGTTGGCACAACCAATGCCGTAAACCTGACTGATGGTCTTGATGGACTGGTTTCCTTTGTCAGCCTACCGGTTACCATGGTTTTCGCTTTTATTGCTTACATGCAGGGCATGCTGGATCTGAGCGGTTTTTCTTTGGGCCTGACCGGTGCCTGCCTGGGCTTTTTGCTGTTTAACCGTCATCCTGCCAAGGTCTTCATGGGTGATACCGGTTCCTTGGCCTTGGGCGGTGCTGTTGCCGCTTTAGCGCTTTTGACACGTACAGAGCTGCTGCTGGTTATTGTCGGCGGTATCTATGTAGCGGAAGCGCTGTCGGTAATTATTCAGGTTACCTACTTCCGCTTCAGCGGCGGTAAACGCATTTTCCGCATGTCTCCGCTACATCATCATTTTGAGCTGGGCGGTTGGCCTGAGGTTAAGGTTGTGCGTGTGTTTACAGCAGTAAGCTGCGTATTGTCTGTCATTGGCTTATGTCTGTGGCTTAATGCATTTGTATAAAAAATCTTCGGCTATAACCATTTTTTCGTAATTTTTGCGGTGAAATGGCTATAGCCTATGTATGTTTATGAATAGAGGGTGTTTCTTGATGACTAAAAAGGATGCTGTAATCGTTTACGGCGCAGGCATCAGCGGCCGTGGCGCAGCGCAGGTGCTGGCTGACAGAAAGCAGCAGGTTTATTTATATAACGATATGGACTGCACCATTGAGCCGCAGCTGCTGCAGCTTTTAGAGAGCGTTGGCGGTGGGCTGGCCATCGGTCAGGCTGCATTCGAAGGCCTGCTTGATATTGCAGGTGTGTTGGTGCTTTCTCCGGGCATTGCCTGCGATAACGCAAATGTGCTGCTCGCAGAGCAGCGCGGACTGGAGGTCATCAGCGAGGTTGAGCTTGGCTACAGGCTGTATGGCGGTCACATTGCTGCTATCACCGGTACTAACGGCAAAACCACTACCACTACTATCGTGGGTGAGATGCTCAAGCGTTTGCCGGTGCCTTCTGCAGTAGGCGGCAACATCGGTTTGGCACTGTCCAAGGAAGTAGAAAGCCTGCCTCAGGATGGTTGGCTTGCTGCCGAGCTTTCCAGCTTTCAGCTGGAAAAAGTCAGCAGCTTCTGCCCCGATATCGCAGTAGTGCTGAACCTGACTCCGGATCATCTGGAGCGCCATCATACGATGGAGGCCTACGGTGAGGCGAAGAAAAATATTTTCCGTCAGCAGGGTGAGGCGCAGGTTACGGTGCTGAATTACGATGATCCAATCGTGCGTACCTGGGGTGCGGAAACTAAAGGCCGTCTGTGTTACTTCAGCCGCAAGGAAAAGCTGCAGCAGGGCATCTACATGCAGGATGGTAATTTTATCATCAGCTGGGACGGCAAGCAGGAAACTGTCTGCAATATCAGCGAGCTGCATCTGTTCGGCGGTCACAACGAAGAAAATGTGTTGGCAGCCATTGCCTGCGGCTTTTTCGCCGGTGTGAGCATCAGCGATATGGCTGATGTGCTGCGTAACTTCCGCAGCATTGAGCACCGCATTGAATACGTTGCTACGATTGATGGCGTACCGTATTACAATGATTCCAAGGCTACCAACACCGATTCTACGATTAAAGCGTTGGAGGCCTTTAAGGACGGCCACATCATCCTGCTGGCAGGCGGTCACGATAAGCTGACACCGTTGGAGCCGATGATGGAGCTGGTTAAGGAAAAGACCGACGCCTTGATTCTGCTGGGCGCTGCCAAGGAGCGCTTTAACAAGGCAGCTGTTGCCTGCGGCGTGCAGAACATCGTGCTGGCCGACAGCTTTGAGGACGCAGTGAGCAAGGCGCATGCGTTGGCACATAAGCCACAGGTTGTGCTGCTTTCGCCGGCCTGCTCATCCTTTGATATGTTTAAGAATTATCCCGAACGCGGAAATTATTTTAAAAAGCTGGTACACGAGCTGGAGGGAGGTAACGTTAAGTGAAGATAATTCTTTCCGGCGGCGGTACGGGCGGACACATTTATCCGGCCCTGACCATTGCGGATCAGATAAAAAAACTGCAGTCTGAGGCGGAAATCAGTTTCGTAGGCACACAGCAGGGCTTGGAAAAGGATATCATTCCCCGCTACGGCTACAAGCTGCAGTTCATTGAGGTAGCAGGCTTTAAGCGCAGCCTGAGCCTGGATACCCTGCGTAGTGCGGTAAAGCTTTTTGCCGGCTTATATGATGCCTACAAGATTATCAGCAACGAAAAACCAGATCTGGTAATCGGTACCGGCGGTTATGTTTGCGGCCCGATTGTTTTCATGGCAGCGTTAAAGGGAATTCCCTGCTGCATTCAGGAGCAGAACGCGATGCCAGGTGTAACCAATAAAATTTTGTCACGTTATGTGCGCAAAGTATTTTTAGGTTATAAAGAGGGCGGCAAATATTTTCACGGCAAGGCAGAGCTGGAATATACCGGCAATCCTATCCGCAGTGAAATTCTCCAGCATACGCGTGAGGAAGCTGTTAAGGAGCTGGGGCTGGACCCGGCGAAGAAAACGATTCTTGTTTCCGGTGGCAGCCGTGGTGCGCGCACTATCAACAACGCGATGCTCGAAGCAGAGCTGGCGCTTTCCGGCAGAGCCGAGGTACAGGTGTTGCATGCGACCGGTGATGTGAATTATGAAGCCTATATGGCGGAAATCAAAAAGCGCGGCGGGGTGGCGGATAATATTATCATCAAGCCTTATCTGCATAATATGCCGGTAGCGTTGGCTGCGGCAGATCTGGCAGTATTCCGTGCCGGTGCAATCGGTTTGGCAGAGCTGATGGCGAAGGGAGTGCCGTCGCTTCTGGTGCCGTATCCATATGCTACGGCAAACCACCAGGAGTTTAATGCCAGAGCAGTAGAGGCTCAGGGTGCTGCCAAGGTTATTCTTGATAAGGACCTGACGGGCGACACCGTTTTGGAGTTTATCGAGCATTTATTAGTACATGAAGAGGAATTGCAGCAGATGCATGCGGCGGCCCAAAAGCTTGGCAGACCGCAGGCTGCAGAGGTTATAGCCAAAGAGGCTGTGGCCTTGACTAAACAATAAGGGAGGGCCTCGAGTGGCTGAAAACAAATTAGCAAACCTGCATAATATACATTTTATCGGTATCGGTGGCGCCGGCATGAGCGCAATTGCTTATGTTCTGATTAAGCGCGGTTATGATGTAAGCGGTTCCGATTTAAATGCCGGTCATATGTCGGCACATCTGGCGGAGGAGGGCGCCATGGTTTATATGGGCCATGCTGCCAGCCAGGTAGATGATGCTGAGGCTGTAGTTATTTCTACGGCGATTCATCCGAACAATCCGGAGCTGGTAGAAGCTCACAGACGCGGCATTCCCGTGCTGCACCGCAGTGATGTACTGGCAGCAATTATGAACGCTGCCGATGGCGTTGCTGTTGCCGGTGCTCATGGCAAGACTACTACCAGTGCGATGATCTCCTGCATTGCTGCAGAAAGCGGTATTGACCCGACTGTTATCATCGGCGGCGAGGTAAGCAGCCTTGGCGGTAATGCGCGCAACGGTGCAGGCCGTTTTGTGGTAGCGGAGGCGGATGAAAGCGACGGCTCCTTCCTCAAGCTGTATCCGTATCTTGCTGTAGTAACTAATATTGAAGATGATCATCTGGACCATTACGGTACAGAAGAAAATATATATCAGGCTTTTAAACAGTTTGTAGGCAACATCAAGGAAGGCGGCAAGGCAGTCCTTTGCTTTGATAATGCCAAGGTACGCCGTCTGGCTGCCGAAACCGATAAAGAGGTAATTACCTACGGCGTAGAAGGCGAGGGTGCTGACTACATTGCCCGTGATATTTCCTACGGTGTTGACGGTACCAGCTACAAGCTGTACTACAAGGGAGAATTTGTGACGGAGGTTCATCTGATTGTTCCCGGCAGACATAATGTGCTGAATTCTATGGGCGCGTTTGCTGCTGCACATGAGATGGGTATCGCTACCGACAAAATTCTTGCATCCCTGAAAAAGTTCGGCGGTGCCAAACGTCGTTTTGAAACCAAGGGTAAGGTAAACGGTGTCTGGGTTGTTGATGATTATGCGCATCATCCGACAGAAATCGGCGTAACGCTGAAGGCTGCCAGACAGACAAAGCCTGAGCGTCTGTTGTGTGTATTCCAGCCGCATCGCTACACCCGTACCAAGCTGCTGTTCTCTGAGTTCTGCGAATGCTTTAAGGATTGCGATGAGCTGATTCTGACTGACATTTATGCAGCCAGCGAGGAAGCAATTCCCGGCGTGAGCAGCATGCATTTGGCAGAGGGTATCAAAGCAGCGACCGGTCAGGAGGTGCTGTATATCGGCAAGCTGACCAAGGCTGAGGAATACCTGGAGCGCGTTGTACGTCCCGGCGATCTGGTGATGACCATCGGTGCCGGTGATGTGTTTAAAATTGGAGAAGAATTAGTTAGGGAGTTGGAAAGAAATGCAGATTAATAAGCAGGATGTTGTTGCTGTTGTTTTAGGCGGGCCTTCCTCTGAGGCCGAGATTTCGCGTGTTACCGGCGGCGCTATTGCCAACGCACTGCGCGAAAAGGGCTATAATGCCAAGGAAGTTGAGCTGAATCCGTCTAATCTGATTAACGAGCTGCGTGATATGAACGCTAGGGTAGTATTTAACGCCGTTCATGGTATGTACGGTGAGGATGGCCGTTTGCAGAGCATTCTGGAGGCAGCAGGTATTCCTTATACCGGCTGCGGCGTACTGGCAAGCGCTGTTTCTATGGATAAATCTGCTACAAAGCGTTATCTGCAGTCTGCAGGCATTCCTACCGCACCCTGCATGATTATCAACAAGCGTGATGCAGGTGATTTGGCTGAATTGGCAGACAAAATTATTTCCGAGTTCGGTCTGCCCGTAGTTATTAAGGCAGCAACTCAGGGCTCCAGCATCGGCGTGGTAATTCCCAAGACTGCACAAGAGGTTGTGCCTGCACTGGAGGAAGCCTTCAAGTATTCCGAAAATGTGTTGGCAGAAAAGTGCATCAAGGGCAAAGAGCTGACAATTTCTATTATGGAAGAGAACGGCGAGCCCAAACCGCTGCCTGTTATCTGGATTGCACCGCATTCCGGAGCCTACGACTTCCATTCCAAATACACCAAAGGTGCTACGGATTACCACTGCCCGGCACCGTTTGATGAGAAAACTACTGCTTATATCCAAAAAATTGCCGTAGAAACCTACAAGCTGCTGGGCCTTTCCGGTGTAGCGCGTGTAGATGCTATGCTGGGTGATGAGGATGGTGTTGCTTATGTACTGGAAGCAAATACTGTTCCCGGCATGACGGCAACCAGCCTGGTTCCGAAGGCTGCTGCTGCTGTAGGCATCAGCTTCCCGGAGCTCTGCGAGAAAATTTTACTGAGCGCTAAATAAAAACGTTTTACAAGGAGCCAAAGGAGGTGCAGCATGGATTCATCGCAGACTATACGCGAACAACTGCGCAGACGCAGACGCCGGAAATTCTGGCACCTGGTGCGCCTATTGGTATCTACGGCTGTACTTGCTGTAACATGTACATATGCCTGGCGCTATGTGCATAATCCTGCATTTGCCTTTGGCAATGTCAGCATTCACGGAAGCAGTCAGCTGATGGAGGCAGAGGTTATCTCGCTTGCAGGCTGCGGGCAGGGACCGTTGAATCTTTTCAATGCCAGCTCCGGCCGTCTGCGTGATGCTTTGCTGCATGATGTCCGCTTTAAGAATGCAGAGGTGGCTTACCGCTTTCCGGCAACCTTGCAGGTGAGCGTAGAGGAACGGCAGCCGGCGCTTTATGTTGCCAATTCCTATCACAGCTATCTGAAGGTGGATTATAACGGTGTTGTTCTTAGTGTGACGACTACTATTCCGGATGCCAAGGCCCCTGTGCTGGCCGGAATAAAGTGCGGTAATCTTTATCTGGGAGATAAGGTTGCCAATACGGGTGTGCTGCAGATTCTGCAATTTTTGCAGCAGCTGACGCCGGAAGCACTGCAGCGTATCGGTGAAATTGCCGTTGATGATAAGCAGGATGTCAAGCTGCAGCTGAGCGGCAGCTTTCCGGTGCGTTTGGGCAGGGTACAGGAGGTATCACAGAAGGCTTCTGTGTTTATGACTGTGTTCAACGAGATTAAAGATAAAAATATTAAGGCTGAATATATTGATTTGACCTTCGGTAAGCCATATATCAAGCTTTTGCCAAAATAAATTGCTGTTAACTTGTTACAGCTGCAAAGTCATTGCAGCTGATGTCACAGTGAGGGTGAGATAATGAAAGAAATTTTTACTATGGATTTAAAGGGCAAGCTGTTGATTGCCGTGGTATTCATGGTGTTGGGATTTATGCTTTCGGTACAGTATAAAACTACAGAGCTTCAGCGCAATGTACGTATGGACCGCGTAGAGGATTTGTCGGAACGCCTGAAGATTATGGAAGCCGAGAACAAGCAGCTGTTGACGGAGCTGGAAACCTTGCGTGCAGGTGCTGGCAAGGATCCTGCTGATGACCGTATGAAGCTGATGGCAGGCACGACTGACGTAGAGGGCGAAGGCATTGAGATTTTGCTGGATGACAGCAATATTGCCAAAAAGTCCGGTGAAAATCCTAATTTGTACATTATTCATGATGAAGATTTGCTGCGTGTGCTCAACGAGCTGCGCGCTGCCGGTGCGGAAGCAATTTCTGTCAACGATCAGCGCATTGTGGCTATGAGCGAGATTCGTTGTGCAGGACCTACTATTTCGGTAAACAATGTCCGCAGCGCTCCGCCTTATGTAATCAAGGCTATCGGCGCTCCTAAAACTCTGAGCAGTGCCCTGCGTCTGCGTGGCGGTGTTGTAGAAACCTTTGAGTTCTGGGGCATTCAGGTAAAAATCAAGACTGTTGAAAAGCTGCATATTCCGGCGCTTAAGGCACCGCGCAGCTTTGAATACGCTAAGACAGTGGAAAGCAAGGAGGCAGCGAAATGATAGGATTTGCATTTGCCGGCCTTGTGCTTGGCCTTATACTCGGTGTTTACTGTCCTTTCAGAGTGCCGCCTGAATACGCACGTCTGCTTGCCGTAGCTGTTATGGCAGGTATGGATGCAGTGCTGGGTGGTGTACGTGCTTCACTTGAAGGCAATTATGATACTCAGGTATTCATTTCCGGATTCTTTATCAATGGTATTCTGGCTGCCTTTTTGTGCTATGCAGGTAATCTTATCGGTATCGATTTATATCTGGTAGCGGTACTGATTTTCGGTATGCGTATTTTCCAGAATCTGGGAATTATCCGTCGCCTTTATATGGGCAAATAAGTGTCCTGCAGGAAGATGAAGAAAAAAATTCATCAATAAGCAGGAAAATAGCACTTTCGTGTTGAACAATATAAAAATGATTTTTTTATAAATAAGCTACCCAAAGCTAAGGGGGACGTAGAATATGTTTGATGACGTAGAGACAACCTTTGAACCGTTGGCCAATATTAAAGTAATTGGTGTAGGCGGTGGCGGCAATAACGCCGTAAACCGTATGATTGACGCCGGCGTAAGCGGCGTAGAATTCATTGCAGTGAACTGCGATAAGCAGTGCTTGATGCTTTCCAAAGCAGAAAAACGCATCCAAATCGGCGAAAAGCTGACTAAAGGTCTGGGTGCAGGCGCAAATCCCGAAATCGGCGAAAAAGCTGCCGAAGAATCCCGTGACCAGATTCTGGAGTCCCTGAAGGGTGCAGATATGGTATTTGTTACCGCAGGTATGGGCGGCGGTACCGGTACCGGTGCTGCACACGTTGTTGCGGAATGTGCCAAAGAAATCGGTGCGCTGACTGTCGGCGTTGTAACCAAACCCTTTGGCTTTGAAGGTCCTCGCCGTATGAAGCAGGCTGAGGCAGGCATTGTCAACCTGAAGGAAAAGGTTGATACCCTGGTAACTATTCCTAACGACCGTTTGTTGCAGATTATCGAAAAACGTACTTCCATGTTGGAAGCATTCAAAAAGGCCGATGACGTATTGCGCCAAGGCGTTCAGGGTATTTCCAACCTGATTGCTGTTCCCGGTCTGATTAACGTTGACTTCGCCGATGTCAAGACTGTTATGTCCAATGCAGGCAGCGCTCTGATGGGCGTTGGTACCGCTAAGGGCGAAGGCGGCGGCAAGGCTGCAGCCGAAGCTGCTATCAAGAGCCCGCTGCTGGAAGCATCTATCGATGGTGCTCGCGGTGTACTGATTAACGTTATCGGTGGCAAGGAGCTGTCCCTGTTTGACGTTAACGAAGCTGCCAATATTGTCAATGAAGCAGCTGATCCCAATGCAGTGGTTATCTTCGGCGCTGTTATTGATGAAAGCCTCAATGACGAAATCCGTGTTACGGTTATCGCAACAGGTTTTGAGAAAAAATCTCCTGTTACCAAAAATACAGTTGGCGGTCCGGCATCTATCAACCGCAACAGTAGCGGTGTTATCAAGAATTTCTCCGATCCGAATGAAATTCCGCCATGGCTGCGTCACTGATTGAAAGGAAGGCAGTAATATGAAGTGCCCGTTTTGCTCCCACCGAGACAGCCGTGTTATCGACAGCCGTGCTGTAGAGGAAGGCTGTTCTATCCGTCGCAGACGTGAATGCCCTAATTGCGGCAAACGCTTTACTACATATGAAAAATATGAGGAAACTCCGCTTGTTGTCAGCAAGAAGGATGGCCGTCGCGAGCTTTTTGACGGTAAAAAGCTGCTGGCAGGTCTTTTGAAGGCTTGCGAAAAACGCCCGGTTCCTTATGAAAAGATTAAAGAGATTGCCGACAGCATCGAGCGTGAGCTGCGGATGAGTGCGGATGCGGAAATTCCCAGCGCCCAGATCGGTGAGCTGGTTATGAAGTATCTGGAGCAGACAGATCAGATTGCTTATGTACGCTTTGCTTCCGTATATCGTCAGTTTGCCGACGTGCGCAATTTTATGCAGGAGCTGGAACGTATTATGCAAAAATCTAAAGACGCAAAATAGAGGTGCGGAATATGAAAAAGTATTTACTGCTTACTTTAACGGCTCTTATGCTGGTTGCAGGCTTCAGCGGCTCTGCGCTGGCTAAGGAAAGACTCTTTACGTTTTCCAATAACAATAACGGAGCTGTGAAAGAAGTTAATTATTATCTGGATAATGGTGCCAAGGTTGTGTTTATGGACACAGCGGCTAAGGCTACCGATAGCACGGTGATTATCACCGTAGTGCTGGATATACCCGAGGGTGTGGCAGCATATCAAAAGTAAATAGCAAAAAGGTGCCGCAGGCACTTGCAAAGGGAGACGGCATTAGCCGTCTCTTTTGGTATAAGAGAGGAGCGGTTTGGATGCAGGATTTTATCATTACGCAAAAAAATAATATCTGGTGGGGAATGTTCCCTCGTTTGGCACAAGCGGGCTTCGGCAATGCCTGCAGCTGCCGTCTGCATGGTGAAAGCTCTCTGGTGCCGGGTACTTTGAACTTGGCTTTGCATGTGGGTGACGATGCAGAGCTGGTATTGCAGAACCGTCGCTTGTTTGCACAGGCTTTAGGCCTGGATGCGTCGAAATTTACTACCTGCGAGCAGGTGCATGGCAGCAATGTTGCGGTGGTAGATGAAGCCTTGGTCGGCGCCGGTGCGACTGCACTTGCCGATACAATTAAGGATACGGATGCACTGGTTACAAATTTGGCAAACGTGCCGCTGCTGCTGTTCTTCGCAGACTGCGTGCCGTTGCTTTTTGCCGACGAGCGCCAAGGCGTGTGCGCTGTGGCGCACGCAGGCTGGCGCGGTACGGTGGCTCAGATAGGGCGCAAAACTGTGGAAGCTATGCAGCAAGCCTTCGGCTCCCGTCCCGCAGATATCATTGCGGCGATTGGTCCGTCTATCGGCCAATGTTGCTATGAGGTGGACGATTTTGTGCGCAGTAAGGCTGCAGGCTACGAGCAGTTCTTTGCGCCACGAGCAGAAAAGCCCGGCAAGTATCTGCTGGATTTGTGGGGATATAACCGTCAGGTACTGCTGGACGCAGGATTAAAGGCGGCAAACATCCTTACTGCCGGTGTCTGCACGGAGCATAACCATGAAATGTTCTGCTCCTACCGTGCAGAGCAAGGAAAAACAGGTCGAATGGGCGTGTGCCTGTACAGAATGTCAGCAGGGAAAATGCGTAAGTACGGAAGAAATGCTTCTTGTAACGCTAAAAAATACGAAAAGAGTGAGTGAAGATGCTTAAGGATACATTTACTTTTAAGGGACCTTTAGGTGATATTGAATGTCTTGTTGAGCCTAACCGCAGTGACAATAATGCAGTTCTTGTTATGGCGCACGGCTTCCGTGGCAGCCGTGACAGCGGCGGACGTGCTGCAGGCGTGGCGCAGCAGGCTGCTGCACACGCTGCTGTAGTGCGCTTTAACTTTACGGGTACGCAGATAATTTCGCGTCAGGTGGAGGAGCTGCGCGCCGTACTGGCAGAGGTACGCCGCAGACAGCCCGGTTGCAGGCTGTTCCTTTTGGGACGCAGCCTTGGCGGTGCTGCTTCCATTATCACTGCGGCGCAGGACGGCGCTCTTGCCGGCCTGATTCTGTGGGCAACGCCGAATAATCTGCGCTTTACCTTTCGCTATGTGATGACGGATGACGAATATCGTCGTCTGGATAGCGGCGAAACGCTGCACTTTAATGATGAGCGCGGTGAATGCGATTTGACACCGGATTTCCTGACGGACTTTGACCAATACGATTTGCCTGCATTGCTGCAAAAAGCACAGCCTTTGCCTGTACTATTAATGCACTGCAGTGCGGATGAGGTGGTGCTGGCAGAGCAGGCGCAGCGCAACGCTGCAGCCATCGGCGAGGCGGCGGAGCTGCATATCTTTGCAGGCGGTGACCACAGCTTTACGGAATACAGTGACGAAGCAGGCGCGCTGCTGAGCGATTGGCTAGGCAAACGCTTGAAATGCGGCGCTTGTTAGTTGTATAATATACTTGAGGAATTATATCCTTTTCTATGGGAGGAAAGAGCATGAAGAAATTGTTAATAATCTGCCTGATGCTGGTGTGTGCGTTGGGACTTACAGCCTGCGGTCAGGAAAAGCAGGAGCAGGCACCGAAGGCTGAGCCTGCGACGGCTGTCTTCAACACGAGCATGGGCGATTTTGAGGTGAAGCTGGCAACAGATTATGCACCGGAAACGTCGAAGAATTTTATTACACTGGCGGAAAAGGGCTTTTATAACGGTCTTGTTTTTCACCGTGTAATCGATAACTTTATGATTCAGGGCGGTGACCCTGCCGGCAACGGTACCGGTGGTCCCGGCTACACTATTAAGGATGAATTCAGCAGTAAGCTGCTGCATGACGGCCCCGGTGTAATTTCCATGGCCAACCGCGGACCGAATACCGGCGGCAGCCAGTTCTTTATCACCCTGCGTGAATGCAAATGGCTTGACGGCAAGCACGCTGTTTTCGGCAAGGTAAGCAAGGGCATGGATGTTGTTTATAAAATCGGCAAAACAGCAACAGATTCCAATGATAAACCGTTGGAGCCTGTAATCATTAAAAAAGTTACGATAGAAAAACGTTAACACCCCTTTTAAAACAGGTAGGAGGAAATTGCTTGGCTAGTGAAGAAGAAAAAATGCAAGGTATACTCGAAACTGTAGACCAGCAGGAAATGGTTGGTATCTGCGGACGTAACGATGAATTTCTGCGTTTAATCCGTGGAGCTTTTGACTGTACAATCGTAGCGCGCGGCAATCAGATTACTATGAGCGGACGCGCCGAAGAGGTCGCACAGCTGGAACAGCTGCTGCAGGAGCTGCTGTTTTTGTACCGTCAGGGACTGCCGCTGACAACGCATGATGTGCGTTACAGCATGTATATGGTGAAAGCGGGTAATTTGGAAAGTCTGCACCGTATGTACGCTGACACGATTATCGTCAATAACCGCGGCCGTCAGGTGAAGGCCAAAACTCTGGGACAGTGGCAGTATGTGGAAACCATCCGTCATAACTATATAACCTTGGGCATTGGACCTGCAGGCACAGGCAAAACCTACCTGGCAGTGGCGCTGGCAGTAGCGGCGCTGAAGAAAAAAGAGGTAGAGCGTATTATTCTGACGCGTCCTGCGGTAGAAGCAGGCGAAAAGCTGGGCTTTTTGCCGGGTGATATGCAGGATAAGGTAGATCCGTATCTGCGACCGCTTTATGACGGTCTGTATGATATGCTTGGCACAGAAACCTTCCAGAAGTATCTTACCAAGGGTACGATTGAGGTTGCTCCGCTGGCCTACATGCGCGGACGTACGCTGAATGACGCCTTCATCATTCTGGACGAGGCGCAGAACACTACGCCGGAGCAGATGAAGATGTTCCTGACGCGTTTCGGCTTTGGCAGTAAGATGGTTATTACCGGCGATATCACGCAGATAGATTTGCCGGGCGGCAAGAACAGCGGCCTGAAGGATGCAGCGCG
>CAKQHU010000007.1 GCA_934234275.1 uncultured Phascolarctobacterium sp. | reverse complement strand
CCACTGTCATCTAAAAGGGTAAGCAGCCTGCTGCCTGCAGGCGCATAGCCACCCACTTCTGCATCGCGGTAGGTAATTATACCTGCGCGTGGTGCCTTAAAAATCAGATCGTGATACTTGTTCTGCGCAATAATGTACTCCTGCTCGCGTCTGGCAGCAATCTGCTCCTGACGGTAAACCTGCGACGGTGTGCCGTCATAGTTCACCTGCTGCGCCAAAGCATCGTACTGCGCCTTTTTGTTCGCCAGCGTCTGTTCCATGCTGTCCAGCTCGGACTTGGAAACAGCGCCCTGCGCATAAAGCTTGCGGTAACGCTCTGCGTTGACCTGCGCCAGCTTATAATCCGCCTCATAGCGTGTAAGACTGGTGCTGTAGCTCACATCCGTAGTTGCCGCATTGGCTCCGGCCTCGGCATAGCGTGCCTGGGCCTTGAGCATTTCGGCGCGGGCATCATCAAGATGCTGCACCAGCAGAATATCTCCTGCCTGCACCTTGCTGCCCAAATCCACATTAATCTCATCGACGATGCCAGCATACTTATTGATTATATCAATCTGTGCCTTGGCCTTGAGCTGTCCAAAAAGATTAATGCTTTTATACAATGGTCGTCTGCTTACTGTCTGCGTGTGCACAATAGGTTTCATTACTGCTTTTTTTGACGTAGACTGGTTGGAGAGATGCCTAAGGCCCAGTGTCAAAGTAATGCCTATCACACAGATAGTAAGCAGACTAAGGAGTTTGTGTTGTAATATATAATTTTTTGCCTGAGTAAAATCGGGGCGCAGCATTATTTCACTGCTGCTTGGGCATCAGCAGCTACAGCCTGCTGGCAGATTTCCAGCATAGCCTCGGCAAAGCTGCCTGCGGGAACCGGAACAAACTTCAGTTCCTTGGCCTGATGGCTGAGCAAGGTCTTTTTGCTGCCATAAACATCCATTACCTCTACACCGTAGGTTTTTTCCTGCAGATTAAAGGTCATGACGATTTCGCAGTACTGCACCTTCTCTTTTTTAGCCAGAGAAGCCTTGTATTTTTCATTCAGTTTTTTCAGCATATCCTTATCGGTGAAAACGGTTTTCGTCAACACAGAAATAATATTTTTATCAGGTAAGCCGTTAGTAACCTTGCTGAAGGTCAGAGAATCCATATCATAAGCGTAAATACCAACATTGTTTTCCACAACGATAGACCAACGAGCCTGCTCCTGTTCTTCCTCGCTCGGTTTAGGCATCATGCTGATTTCCCAGTTCATACCCTCCTGAGTTGCAGGCTTCTTGTCTGCATCCGCAGCAAAAGCGGTTGCACAGCAAAATAAGGTCATCAATAAAATAAGCAGTTTTTTCATGAAAACTCCACTCCTTTATATTTCAATATACCTATTAGTATACTATACTCTTATCTTTAATTCAAATTTCTTACAATATGAATTATATTTTCCTTAGACAGCTTCTGCAGCGTGTAATAATTGGCCTGCATAGCGGCGGCAACCTTCTTTGCCAGGCCCAGCTTGATAAAATCGCTTTCCGTATCAATCACCACGGAGGTAACTTTCGCCTTGGCGATTTTTTCGGCAATACCGATTGCTGCAGCCACAGGATCCTTTTCGCCCTCGTGCACGGCATTCGCACGTCCGTCAGTTATAACAATCAGAATAGGCTCCAGCTCGCTGTCACGCTTGTTCATCATCGCCAGCGTTTGCAGCGACAGCGCCAAACCGTCCGCTAACGGCGTTTTGCCACCGGTCGGCATTTCTGCCAGACGCTTCTGCGCCAGGTCCACACTGCGGGTAATCGGCAACAGCATATCCGCCTTATCGCGGCGGAAAGCTATCATGCCTACGCGGTCACGTTTCTGATACGCCTCCTGCAGCATATAGAAGATAGCACCCTTAACAGCACGCATACGCTCGCGCGCACCCATAGAGCCGCTGGCATCCACCGCAAAGAGGAAGGTGTTGCCAATGCGTTTTTCGCGCACCTTCTGGCGCAAATCCTCTTCCTTGATGTTCAGCGCACAGCCGTTATCCTCACGCAAACGCTGGTATGGCGCTGCTGCACGGATAGTAGCGTCAAAGGCCAGGTCGGTAACCTTGCTCTTAGGCTGTTCGGCACGCACATAACGTCCCTGCTTCAGGTCGGTCTTCGTCACGCTGCGTTTGCCGCTGCCGCGACGCACATTGCGGTCCTTGCCCAAATCCAGCAGCATCTTCGGCAGGCGAAAGCTCTTGTCGATATCGGCAAGCTGCTCCTCCGGTGCCAGATTGCTGTTATTGCGCTCCTGCTGCTGCTCATCCTCATCGCTTTCGTCGTCTTCATCCTCATCGTCTGAGGCATTGTCGTCTTCGTCTTCATCGCCGTTATCCAAGGGCGGTGGTGGCGGCGGCAGCTGGTTATCGTCGTTATCCTCGTCGCTATCTTCGTTATCATCATCAGGATTATCTTCGTTATCCTGCTCATTTTCATCTTCGTTTTGGTTATCGTCCTGTTGCTCCTGCTCCTCGGGCTGTTGCTCGGGCGGCTTGCGCATACGGTGCGGCAGCACGAACTGTGCGGCCTCCTCTACGTCCTTCGGCAGCACGTAAGCGCGCCCCGCCAGGGCGGCGATAGCGCGCGCAGCCTCCAGCAGATAAATTTCCGCACGGTGTCCGGCACAAAAGGCTTGCGAGCACAGTTGGGCGGCAAGCATCAGCATAGCTTCGCTCACCTCTACCTGCGGCAGCAGCTCACGCGCTGCCTGCAGCTTCGCTGCCAGGGCAGCAGTTGCTTCCGCATACTGCTCACAAAACGCAAGGGTATTGCTACTATATGCTAAGGCACGTTGGATAACCTCCACACGTTGGCCGATATCCTGCAGTGCCTGCATATCGGTGTACATGCCAAAGCGGTCCAGAATATGTCCGGGCAGAGTGCCCTCCTCCGGATTCATCGTAGCAATGACGGTCGTGCGCACCTCATGACTACAGCTGATGCCGTCACGCTCCACATTGTTGATGCCTGCACTGTTGGCGTCCAGCGCCGCAGTAAGCAGCTCCTGACGCAACAGGTTAGCTTCATCAATATATAGAATATTATCTGTCGCACGTGCCAGAATGCCCGGTGAAAAACGCTTTTCGCCCAAGCTTACGGCAGCCTCCAGGTCGATGCTGCCAAAAAGCATATCCTCCGTTACGTTAAGTGGCAGCGTCAGCAGCTTTTGCGCACCAATCAGGCTCTGCACACTGCGCGCCAGCACGGATTTTGCCGTACCCTTGGCACCGCCTATGAGCAGGCCGCCTGCTCTGCGGTTGACAAGAGCAATGAGCAAGGCCTTTTTAGCCTTCTCCTGCCCCACTACCGCAGTAAAGGGATAGAGATTATTTTTCAGCATAGTCAACGCTCCTTAGGCTTCGGCAGCCAAAAAGCTTTCTACTTTATTCCAATCCAGCTCGCCCTCTTCAAACGGACGGCGGCGCATACGATGCGGCAGCACTAGCTTAGCAGCTTGCTTCAGGTCATCAAGGTTAGCCTGCTTGCGGCCGTTGAAGGCAGCCAGTGTCAGCGCTGTCTTGATAACGGTAATATCCGCACGGTGACCGTCAACGCCCAGCTCTACAGAAAGCTTAGCTACGGTTTCCAGCAGCTTGTCATCAATAGTAACCTCCGGCAGCAGCTTGCCGGCAGCAATAATTTTTTCTGCCAGTTCTTCTTGTGCTTCCTTGTAGCCTGCAATGAAGCTTTCCGCGTCGTTTTCGTAAGCCAGACGGCGTTTGATTACCTCTACGCGCTGCAGCGGGTCATGCTCGCCGGTAACAACAACGCTCAAACCAAAGCGGTCCAAAAGCTGCGGGCGGATATCACCCTCTTCAGGGTTCATAGTGCCAACCAGCACAAAACGTGCGGGATGGGAATAGGAAACGCCCTCGCGCTCAACGGTGTTTACGCCCATAGCAGCGGCATCCAGCAGCACGTCGACAACATGGTCATCCAGCAGGTTGATTTCGTCTACATATAAGATATTACGGTTAGCCTGCGCCAAAATACCGGGTTCAAACTTTTTCTCACCATGCTTAATCGCATGCTCAATATCCAGTGTACCGACAACGCGGTCTTCGGTTGCGCTGACAGGCAGCTCCACTACGCGCATGTTGATGGTTTCTTCCGGCAAGCTGCCCTCTGCCTGCAGCTTAGCAGTGCAGTCATCGCAGAGCTGGCTGCTGTGCGGGTCGCAATGGAAGCGGCAGCCGTGCACAGCAGCCATCGGCGGCAGCAGCTCAGCGAGAGCGCGCACAGCAGTAGATTTCGCCGTACCCTTTTCACCTTTAATCAAAACACCACCCAAAGCCGGGTTGATAACATTCAAAATCAGGGACAGCTTCATTTCTTCCTGTCCTACAATCGCAGCAAAAGGATATACAGCAGTACGTTTCATTTATATTCCTCCATTTATTAAAAAGAACTATCAATAAAATATGTATCTAATTATACAGTGTCTACTAGGTATACACGCAAGCGGTTTAATGAAAAAATTTTATTCATCACCGCGCTCCTCGATTTCACCTTCGATATTCAGCAGCAGCTCCTGCAGCGACTGTTTGGTTTGCGGTTTGGCGTTCCACAGCTCGCGCTGCTCCGCCTCCAGCAATACTTCCGTCAGTCTGCGCAATGCCCAGGGATTAACCTCAGCAAACCATTTTTGCATATCTGTATCCAAAGCATATTTTTCCGCAAACTTTTCATACATCCAGTCCTCCATAACGGCACTGGTAGCATCCCATTGGAAGCAGTTATCAACATAGGTTGCCAAATCGCCTGCTCCCTTGTAGCCAAACTCCTTCATGCCTTGAATATATTTGGGATTAATCGCTTCACCGCGGAACAGACGCTTGACCTCTTCCGCCAACGTGCGAATCACAACATGCTGACGGTCGGAGCTGTCACTGCAATAGTTCTTCGGCATCTTGCCGCTGAAATTGCGCACTGCGGCAATCATACCGCCACGATAAGCGTTGTAATCATCGGAATTCAGCAGATTAGACTCGCGGTTATCAATATTGCTGACGGTAACCTCCAGCTTCGCCATACGATTAGTGAACAGCTGCGGCCTGTACTGACCTTTTTCGCCCTCGCCGTAAACATGTGCACCCCAACGCACATACACATCAGCAATATCGCCCAGGTCATCCCAATTGCGGGAAGCCAAAAGTGCGCTCACGCCTGCGCCATGCGCACCCGGCGGGTCACCGAAAATACGATAGGACGCCTGTCTCCAGGCCTGCTCCTTGTCCACGCCCTCGCTTTCCAGCCGCTGAGATTCCTCCACCACATGCTTACGCACAAAGTTGTCCTCGAAGCTTTCGTCAAGCGCTGCCACCTGCTGCACTGCCTTATCCAGCCAGCAAACTGCTCCCGGCAGCGTATCACGGAACAGACTACTAATGCGTCCGGTAACGTCAACACGTGGACGCTTCAGCTCATCAAGCGGAATAATCTCTATACCCTTAACCTTCAGCGTTCCCTTCTGCCAAACGGGACGCACGCCCATCAGGCGCATAAATTCCGCCATACACTGACCATTAGAGCGCATGTTATAGGTTGCCCACAGCAAAATACCAACACTTTCGGGATAACGCCCTTCCTCCGCCACAAACTTGTTGATCACGTCCTCCGCCATCTGCGAACCTATTTTCCACGCTACGGGAGTAGGCAACAGCTGGGGGTCAACACCGTAAAAATTGCGTCCGGTCGGCAAAATCTCGGCACCGCCGCTCGTAGGCGCGCCGCCGGCGCTTGGCTCGATATATTCTGACTGCAACGCCCTGATGCAGTTGCTGCGTTCCCATGTAGTATGCGCCAGACTGGGATACAGCTTATCGCAGATGAAGCCGGCAATTTTGATAATATCCTGCTGCACAACCTCATCCCAACATTTCACACACTCCAGCGCCCGTAATTTATCTTCATGGACAACGAAAGCATCATTTTGCAGCAAACGGATAATCTCCAGACATTGGCCGTTGATTTTATCAAGCAGCATGCCGTAACTCAAAATACCGTCAGGCAACAGCTTACTGCTGTTGTCAATCAGCTCATAATAATCATAGCCGTAAGCCTGTGCCAAGGTTTTAGGCAGTGACGGCATATCGGGATTTTCCAAGCGCACCAACGCATAAAGATATTCCGTCAGCTTTTCACCCTGCGGCGGATTGCCCATGATATGCAAGCCGGTAGTCATCTGCATATTCTTCAAATCCGTCAGATACGTGTGCAGATGGCTGACATATTCATCAAAATCGGCAGCATCCTCCTCACGCACCTCATCCATAAGGTCGGCAGCAGCGGCCTTCTCCCTGATTTGTGCCATCGGCTCACTCAAATCGGCATCCTTATCAGCCTTAAAATGTACATATTCCTCCAAAGCCTTCTCCAGCTCTGCCAGCTCATCATATACACCGCTAATACTCAGAGGTGCCGAAAGATAGCTGATGAGGCAGGCAGCACTGCGGCGTTTTGCCTGTATCCCCTCGCCCGTATCAACTACCCAATAGGGATAAACATTTGGCAAATCACCGGTGCAGATATCCGGATAGCATTCATTGCCCATCGCCACGCCCTTGCCCGGAAGCCATTCCAGACTACCATGCGTACCGATATGCATCATCGCATCTGCGCCCCAGATATCGCGCAGCCAATGATAAAAGCCTAAATAATGATGTGTCGGCGCGCAGTCGGGCGAATGATAAATTTTGTCAGGATCCTCGCCAAAACCGCGCGGTGGCTGCATCGTAATAAAAATGTTGCCGTTCATCGTTCCGGGAATCAGCAGGAAATCATCATAACAGAATACATCACCCGGCGCTTCGCCCCAATCCTGCGCCAGGCGTTGCTGTACCTTTTCCGGCAGCGTCCTGTAATAATCACGGTATGCACTGACTAAGAGCTTGGCATCGGCATTATCAATCTGCTTTTCGCTCATATAGTCCCTGTCATTCGTCGCACCGGCAATGAGCTCGTCGATAAACTCCTGCCGGTCCGCCGGAATATGGTCAACGACATAACCTGCCTCCCGCAAATCCTTTAGCAGCAGGCGCACGCTTTCAATACTGTCTATTGCCGCACAGCTGCCGATATTAGAATTGGTCGACGGATGGTTATGAAAAACAATGGCGATTTTCTTTTCGGCATTCGGCTTGGTACGCAAAAGTGCCAGCTTTTTCGCCTTGCGCACCAACATATTCATACGCTCCGCAATCTCCTGCGTAACCTGCTTGCCTTCAGCATCACGCTCCATCGTAGTCACCGGGCAGCTATGGATAATACCGTCAAACTCCGGCAAGCTCACGCTATACGCTACCTCTACGGCACTCATGCCGTCAAAGTTTTCATACCATTCCTGATACGAACGATACAAGGTATAGGCCTGCAGTACCGTGATATTGAGCTTGGTCAAATCATCAAGTGCACAGGCACGGATGCTA
Source organism: uncultured Phascolarctobacterium sp. (assembly GCA_934234275.1). GTDB lineage: Bacteria > Bacillota > Negativicutes > Acidaminococcales > Acidaminococcaceae > Phascolarctobacterium_A. The sequence continues at coordinate 16,430 of CAKQHU010000007.1, read as the reverse complement.
AACAGTGAAAATTTTATAGTGTTGATGAAAACATCGGCATAGCATTTGCCGTCCGCGCAAACATACTTGCTTAAGGCTTCTTTAAAGCCGCCGCAGCCGCTTGCGGCGTCAGGCGAGCTTGTGGAGAAGAAGCATAAGGCGTTGCACCCCAGCGCTTCAATCTCTCTGACTACCGCATCTGCAAAAACGGTATTGCCCCACAGCCAGTCACTGCGAAAGAAAACAACGGCCAGCGTAGGTCTGTCCGGCTTGCAAAAATCGCGGCGATATTTCTCCACATCATGATAAACCTTGGCTGCACGCGGATGGTAAATGCCATCCCAAGGCAAAAGCTTGGGAGCAGGCGCCTCGCATGCTGCCTGCAAAAACTGCTGCGCCAGCCACAGCCACAAATTTGTCCAGTTCTGCAGACCACCGAATTTATAATAATCATTTATCCGCTTCAGCTCCTCCTCAGACAGACCGCCGTGCAGTACATCCTCCGGATTACCGGTCATCAGATAAACGTGCTTCTTTTTGTTGGCCAGCAGATAGGATGAAGATTCCGATAAAAACTTGGTGCTCAATCCTGTGCCCATCCAGGGGAAGATTACTGCTTCCGCCTGCTGCAGCTGCTTTTCCATCTCCTTCGTCCACTCTGTATCGCTGGGGACATACAGCACCTGTCCTGTGACAGCATCCTGCGTCTGCTGCGCCAGCTTCAATGCGTCCTGCAGATAGGCTGCAGTCTGCTCCATATTGGTGAGAAATAAAATTTGTTGCATTCTTTCACCTCATTTACTTTTATATGAAAAAGCAGGACGGAATGAATCCGCCCCACTTTTTCGGGAGTGTGAATTATGAAAAAGGTTAAGTTTTATAAAATATGCTTAGAATGCATATTCCATGCCTACAAGGAAGGAACGGCCGGGAGCACGCCACCATTGTCCGTCAGGATCTGCACTCCAGTTATAACGGGCATTAGAATGCTCTGCATAGAATTTATCAAAGATATTATTAACTTTGAAATAAATCTTCGCATTCTTATTAACGTTGTAGTTCATGGATGCATCCCAAACAAAGTAGGTTGTTGCAGGGAAGAAAGCATCAACGGCATCTGCAGATTGAGGTCCCATACGGTCAATAACGCCCTTACCTATCAGGCTGGCATTAAAGTCCTTGTTGTCATAATCAAGACCGATATCCCAAGCGCCTTTCGGTACATAGCCGTCAACATTTTTTGCACGTTGAGCAGTTGCATTAATAATAGAATGTGTATAGCCGACATAAGTAGAGAATTGCGGTGTAAATTGTTTCTTCAGCTGGATATCCCAACCGCGCGCTTTTTCATCACCAACATTCGTATATTTAGGAGATACATAACCAATTCTATTCTCGGAATAACGCTTAAAAGCATGAGCAGATAATACGAAAGTATCATCAAATTTATGATTAATGCCTATTTCCTTAGTATTGCCTGTTTCTGGTTTGATATTCGGATTACCGTATGCTGCACTGTAAAGGTTGCTCGGAGAAGGTGGAATGAAATACTCGCTGTAGCTTACATATACATTAGTTCTGTCTTTATTAAAGGTATAACCCAAGTTAGCACTAGGAGTAGTATGCTTGCCAAATCCGGAGTTATTATCATGACGCACGCCGGCAGTCAGCTTCAGCTGGTCGGTAATATCAAACTGATCCTGCAGGAAGAAAGCTCTGTTCATCAGCTTCTTGCCATTAAAAGTAATAACCTTATCATGGCTGAACTCAAAGCCTGCGGTCAGTAAATGATTGCCTAACTTTGTAGACAATTGGTCAGTAATACGTTTGGTATTGGTTTTGGTCTTATAGCCGTTAAAATCAGTATCATTATCCAAATTTACGAAAGACAAAACATTTGTCGTGTTGCCATCAAAATCACTGTTCAAAATAAATTTATAGTTTTGATTGTCTACTTTACCATTCTTCAGAGCAGGCTCCCACAAAGCAGTGTATTTATAATCAGCTTTATAGGAATCATAAGTAGCTGTCAATTCATGCTTATCACTCAGCTTTTTAGTAACTTTGAAATTAGTGCTTGTAGACTTGGAAGAAGAGGGAGTAGTTACACCATTACCATCCTTGAAATCGCCACTGAGGTTTCTGCTTACATTAGCATCCCATGACCAGTCTTTTTCTCTGCCGGACTGTCCCATATAATAGTTGGTTACGCTATTACTGCCGCCGTCTACACGGAAATAAGTAGAAATTTTTTCCGGTTTTTTGGTGATAATATTGATAACGCCGCCCTTAGCATCAGAACCATACAGAGTGGAAGCAGAACCCTTCAGCACCTCAATACGTTCAACATTCTCCATGTTTTTGAGCATTACGGCAGAAACACGGTTGCTTACATTGTTAATCTTAACGCCATCTACCAAAACAACAATTTCATCAGCGCCGTTGATTTTCAAAGCATTACTGTTATCATAGCCGGCAGGAGCGTAGTTACCGATATAGACACCGGGAACCATGCGCAGCGCTTCGGATAAATCACTGTAATGTCTTTCCTTAATTTCCTTGCTTGTAATAACGCTTACATTGGCATTAGCTTTAAATGCTTCTACCGGAGTTCTCGTTGCAGTCACAACCATAGTATCCAAAAAATACTCGGGAGTGTTTTCAGCAGCAAACGCTGTTGTACCCCATACTACACTTGTACTCATAAGTGCGGACATCAATACCGCATTACTTAATGCCTTGACTTTGTTCATTGTTGATTTTCAATCCTTTCATAATCATCGGTTTAGTTTTTGTTCACGTACAAACACAGCTAGTCTTTCATAGTCCTGTGCTATCTATTGAAACATGAATCATCATAAACGATATAGCAATCATATAGTCAAGTATTTTTTTTATTCTTTTTCTTTCTAAGAGCAATTCCGCTTTTATATTAAAAAGCAGGACAGAATAAATCCGTCCTGCCTGGCATTGCATACTACATTATTGTTTTCTCACATACTCACCGACGTTATCGATAAATTCATTTACTATATACAGCATTCGCCAAATCTTCCACAGCGTTGACAATATACTGCGACACGCACAATACATGCTTAGCCGGCACAGTATATACCTTTCTGTTTTTTACAGCATCCGTAGTCAGATAGCCGGGATTGTTCAACAGCTCCTCCTCCATCTGCTTCGGATCATGCTGGCCGTCATAATTCCAGCCTGCAAGCAAAAACACCTCCGGGTTAAGCTGAACCACTGCCTCCTGATTAACTATGCCGGGCTTGTCATAATGCAGCTCATCTAAAGCATTGCGGACCTGTGCATATCTGCAGACATCGTTAAACGAAGCCTCCGGACTGTAATAAGCACCGTTACTGCGCATGAAAACTATGCGCTTCTGTTTTTCCTTAGGAATAGTACCTATCTTTTCCTGCACCTTCTTCAGATGCTCATTCATCGCGGTAACCATCAGCTCACCACGTTCCTTTTCGCCCACAGCCTCGCCCAAGAGGCGTATGCACTGGCGCACATCTTCAAAGCTTTTGGGTGTTTTATAAACATAAACCTGCAGATTCATATCGCGCAGCGACTGAATAACCTCCGGCTTAACAAAATCCGGTATTAAAATCAAATCAGGCTGCAGTGCCATGATTGCCTCCGAGCTTTGGCCATCTACTCTGCTGCCCACACTCTGCGCCCGCTCTACGACATTGGAAATCCCCGGATCATCCACCAATCGCGAAAAAGCTGCTATGCGGCTGCTTGGCACAAGGTCAATAAGGATTTCATCCGTACTGATGGACATGGATATAATACGCTGCGGTTTTTCCTTAAATCGCAACGTGTGCCCCTGCGAATCCGTAACAGTATAGACAGCTGTACTGTTCGATTTTTGCGCATTATCACTGCTGCAGCCTGCAACTATTAAAAGTAAACTCAGGCACAGCAGCAGCGCTGTTATTAGCTTTTGATATTTTTGTTTTGGCATATTTTCTTCATCCTTTATTTTTCCTCAGTATAGCTATTATAGCACGGTCGGCAGACTCAGGCACAAGCAAATTATAGCAGTTTGGCATATGAAAAAGGCAGAACAGATTTTGCTCTGCTCCGCCTTTCTCATTGGAGTTAAGTGTATATGAATAAGGTTAGGGGCTAATTAGAAGGTGTATTCTACGCCAACTTGGAAGTTACGTCCAGGTGCAGGATACCAGTTGGAGCTAGAATCAAGAGGAGTCATGTTATAGCATTGATCAGTATACAGCTTATTAAAGAGGTTATTTACTTTAAAGAATGCTTTAATATTATCTGTAGCTTTATAATTTACATTCAAATCGCACAGCCAGAAAGATTTAAAGCTGTCAGGTACTGTACTTTGAGTTACCATACGACCAGGACGTTTTACAATAGCCTTAGCAAACATGTTTACATTCAGTTTATCCAAGGTATAATCGGCACCGATTTTCCATTCACCTCTAGGGATATAACCATCACGGTTACTATTTTTTTTCGCAGTTTCCGGCGCTATATCAATGTGTGTATAATTGATATAGGAGGAAAATTTATCACTGAATTTCTTATTCAAGCCCAAATTCCAGCCATAAGTATTCTCACTGGCAATATTAGCATAATGACCGGTTGCACCATTGTAGGCAATCATATTAGAAGCCTTTGTTTTAAAATAGCTCAATGTTGCTGTAAAATCATTACCAAACTGTTGCTTAATACCTATTTCCTTAGTATTACCGTCTGCTGCCTTTAATGACGGATCACCGTATTTAGAATACAATTCCGCAATTTTAGGTGCAACAAAGAACTCTTTGTAGGATGCATACACATTAGTTTTATCATTATCATAGCCAATAGTTACGCTCTTAGAAGTATTGCTGCCGAACTGAGAAGTTTTGGTATATCTCAAACCGGGAGTAATATTGAAGAATTTAGCAAACTTGAATTCATCTTGAATAAAGAATGCCTTGTTATCAATGCTTTTTCCGGTAAATTTATTGGAGCCGCCGGATGCAGAATAATCATTAACAGTATCTTTGTAATAATCATAGCCGGCAATTAATGTATTATTGTCAACTTTGTAGGTTAATTGGTCAGTAAAGCCAACAGTCTTTAAATCCATCAGCCAAATGCTTTTAGGTTTATTATAACTGTCATTAAGGTTATTAGTATTGCGATAAATAACCATGCTGTTGCTTAACTCATCTGTCAGTTTTTGTTGCCATGCCAAGGATAATTTATCAATATCCTTTTTACCTTTATTTCTATCAGCAAGCTGTGGCAGTAAACCGCCTTGTGCAGGTCTTTCATAATCGGATTTATATTTGTTGTATTTTAATGTAACATCAGCATTATCACCGAATTTATGACCTAAAGTAAGCTTATAATCCTTGCTATCAACCTTATGAGAAATTTTATCACCATCAGCATCTTTAAAATCTTTTGCCAGGTTTTTCTGGGCAGCAACCATCCAGTAAGTACCATCTACATTGCCTTGGTTCATGAATCTATAAGTCTGACGATTATAGCTGCCACCAATCGCACTTATAGAAGTACGTACACCATTCTCCGTTTGCTTTCTTGTAATGATATTAATTACACCGCCAACTGCATCAGCACCATACAGAGTAGAAGCAGAACCCTTAAGTATTTCAATTCTCTCTACAGTATCCAGGTTTGCATATTCAGACGGAGATAACGCACCGGAGGTAGAGCCATTAACGTTAGCACGCATACCATCAACCAAGACTACTAAATTAGAGGAACCATTAATATAGAGTCTGTTAGATGAATAGTTTTCACCTGTAACACCATAATTTTGTAAGGTTACGCCCGGTACATCTTTTAATGCATCGCCTAAGTCTGTATAATGCTTTTTCTCTAAGTCCTCACGCGTAATAACCGTAATATCAGCTTGCGTATCAAATGCCTTTTGTTCAACCCTGCTTGCTGTTACAACCATAGTGTCCAGCGCATACTCCTGAACTTCATCAGCATAAACAGCCGATGCGCTACCCAACAGCAGTGTCAAGAGCACTGCACTGCTCAAACCTTTAATAACCTTCATCAAATTACACATCCTTTACTCATACTTTATTTGCAGAAAATTCTTTAGTTCAGAAAGTTATCTGCAATTTATTTTCATCAAATAACATATGCGAGTATAAACTATATACTATTCATATAGTCAAGGAAAAATTTTATTCTCCCCGTTCTTCAAGCTCGCCCTCCATAGACAAAAACAGCTCCTGCAAGGCCTGCTTAGTTTCAGGCTTAGCCTGCCACATACCACGCTGCTCCGCCTCCAGCAAAACTTCCGTAATACGGTGCAACGCCCACGGATTTACCTCCTGCATCCATTGCTGCATATCCTTATCCAAGGCATACTTGGCTGCATACTTTTCATACATCCAGTCTTCCATAATATCACTGGTTGCATCCCACTGATAGCTTACCGCAACATATGTTGCCAAATCACCGGCACCCTTATAGCCATGCTTTTTCATGCCTGCGATATATTTAGGATTCATTGCCTCGCCGCGGAACCAGCGCTTCAACTCTTCCGTAAGACTGCGTAGCTGTACCTTGCTTCTGTCGGAACTGTCGCTGACATAATTGCGCGGCATACTTCCCTTATAGCTTCGTACCGCCGCAATCATGCCACCACGATAATTATTGTAATCATCACCGCTGAGCATCGAAGATTCCCTGTGGTCAACATTTTGCACGGTAATATCTATCTGCGACATACGCTTTTTAAAGGTCTCAGGCATATAGGTGCCTTCACTGCCCTCGCCGTAAGCATGCGCACCCCATCTGGTATATACTGCAGCAATATCATCGATTGTCTCCCAATTTTTTGCTTCTAAGACCGCTCCTGTGCCGGCGCCGTGTGCTCCCGGAGGGTCACCGAACACACGATACGAAGCCTGTCGCCAAGCCGCTTGCTTATCTAAACCTGATTTTTCCAGCTCGCCTGCTTCCTCCAGTACATGCTTACGCACAAAATTCAGCTCCGTCGGCTCATCCAACGATGCTATCCTCTGCGCAGCATCATCCAGCCAGATAACACTTCCCGGCATACTGTCCCTGAAGAGTCCGCTGATGCGTCCTGTTACGTCTACACGCGGACGCTGCAGCTCCTCCAGAGTGATTATCTCTAAATCTACGACACGTTGGCTTCCCGGCTGCCACACAGGACGTAAGCCCATCAGATATAAAAATTCAGCAACGCATTGTCCGTGATTACGCAAATTGCTTGTAGCCCACAAAATTATACCGACGCTTTCCGGATAACGTCCTTCTTCTTCGATAAATCTGCCGATAACATCCTCGGCCATCTGCTTACCGATTTCCCAGGCAGGCTTCGTCGGCAGGCAACGTGGGTCGATACTGTAAAAATTGCGTCCCGTAGGCAGCAAATCAGCACCACCGCTTGTTGGCGCACCGCTGGGACAAGGGTCAATATATTTACCGTTTAATGCGTTTAAGGTATTTTCCTGCTCCAAGGTAGTCATAAGCAGACTTGGGGCAATATGCTCGCAGACATACGTCAGAGATTGCAGCAGCTTATCACGCATTTCCCCTTGTAAACCGTTCGCCCAGGATAAGGTAAATACTTCTTTAATTTTAGCAACATCAAAAGAATTCTTCTGCAAAATCAAGATAGCTTCTTTGGCCTGCTCGCGTATTTTATCCAAAAGCATACCATAGGTCATACTGCCATCTGCCAGCATCTGCTCACTGTGCTCCATCAGCTCATAGTAATCATGACCATGCATAGCCGCAAGGTTTTTCATCAACGACGGCACCTTACCGTTATCCAGCTTCGTCAACGCCAGCAGATATTCTACCAGCTCTTCTCCTTCCGGAGGTACGCCCAAAACATGCAGGCCTGTACTGATCTGCATATTCTTTAAATCCGTAATAAAGTTGTGCAGCTTGCCGATATAATCATCAAAATTCTCTGCTTCGCTTTCCGGAACATCCTCATCAAGATTACATTCCGTTGCTTTGCTGCGAATCATTTCCTTGATGCTGTCCATACCTGCGGCGGCAGCATCATCATTTTTAAAATGACAATATTCCTCCAACAGATTTTCCAAATCCGCCAATTCTTCATAAGTACCGGAAACACTCATCGGCGCAGACAAATAGCTTATCAGGCAGGCAGCACTGCGGCGCTTGGCCTGAATGCCTTCGCCGGTACAGGTAATCCAATAGGGATAGATGTTAGGGATATCACCTGTACAGATATCAGGATAGCAGGCATTGCTCATAGCATTGCCCTTTCCCGGCAACCATTCCAGATTACCGTGCGTTCCCACGTGAATCATGGCATCAGCGCCCCAGATATCACGCAGCCAGTGATAAAAGCCAAGATAATGATGTGTCGGTGCGCAATCCGGCGAATGGTAAATCTTACCGGGGTCATCGCCAAAGCCGCGCGGAGGCTGAACCGTAATAAAAACATTGCCGTTGAGCATACCGGGAACAATCAACACATCGCCGTAGCGGAAAACTTCTCCTGGCGCTTCGCCCCAGTCACGCAAAAGCTGCTCCTGTGTTTTTTCCGGAAGCTGCTCATAAAAGCTTTTATAGTCCAGCTTTTCCAGCTTACCGTCAGCCTTTTCCAATAATGCCTCAGAGATGAATCGTCTGTCATTGGTAGCATGCGCCGTAATATCATTTACAAAAGTCTGACTGTCTGTCGGTATATTATCCAGCCTGTAGCCCTGCTTTTGCATTTCCTCCAGCAGCAGACGTACGCTTTCAATCGAATCCAGACTGGCAGCACTGCCGATATTGGAATTTGTCGGCGGATAATTATGAAAAACTATCGCTATTTTTTTATCACAAGGCTTTTTATAACGCAACGTTGCCAGCTTGCATGCCTTTCTTGCCAGCATGTCAATGCGGTCTGTAAGCGGCATACGGTAATGCGTACCATCTTCACGTTCCTCATTGGTGGAAACCGGCACAGAATGCAAGGCTCCGTCAAATTCAGGCATGCACACAGCATAGGAAACCTCATTCGGCGTCAGCCCGACCATGCTCTGCTGCCACCACTTATAAGGCATATAGGTATTTACTATCTGCAGCACAGGCACGCCCAGCTGCTGCAAATCCTGCAGCTTCAAAAAGCCTGTTACGGTCAATGAAAAAACAAAGGGATTTATCAGCACATCAATACAAGGCTGGCCATTTTTATAAAAAAATCTTTCAAATGCTGTTGCCAAACTTATCGCACCGGTCTTTTCGTTCGGCATCGTGGTACTGAACACAGCAATAACATTACAGTTTTGTGCTTCTACCGCCTTGATAATTTCATTTTGATAAGCAAGGCGTTGCCAAAGCCAATCCTCACGCGAAAAGATAAATCCCACAGTTGGCTTGCTGCTGTCATAATGCTTTGCCAGATAAGCATCAAGCTTGACGAACTCATGCTTAAATTCCGGATGATAGATTCCGCACCACGGCAGCTGCTCCGGCAGCTTATAAGCTATCTTTTGCTGCGTAAAGGCATCGACAAGATATAAACACAGATTCTGATAATTTTTCAGACCGCCACAGGCCAGATATTGCTTCAGCAGGCGCTTTTGCTCCTCCTGCAGGCCGTAATCCATCTTATCATCACCGGGGTCAATGATATCAAAAAGATGACACAGCTTCTTCTGCTGTAAAAAGGCAGAAGCTTTTTTCAGATAATCACAGCTCAAACCTGTACCCATCCAGATACAAAAGAAAAAGTCTGCACCCTGCAGCTTTTGCTGCCAATAGCCGTTCCACTGCTCACTATCGTTGATTTGAATTACTTCGACAGCATCGCTGATTTCTTTGTTCTCTATGGTATTTAAAGCATCACGCATACCAACATAATGGGGTTCCATGTTGGTTACAAAAATAATTTCAGCCATCTCCCTGCTCCTCTCAGCTTACTTAAAATGTTCAGGATATACCAGCTTATCAATTGCCAAAACACTGTCAGCAACATATTGGCTCACACAATACATATCCTGACCGGACAGCGTTACCAGATTTTTATTTTGAATTGCTTTGACGCTTTGCAAAGACTTGTCATTTAGCAATTCCTTTTCTGTTTCCAGAGTATGAGTGGGCGCACCGTTCCACCCCGGCATAATAATGACATCAGGATTGCACTGAACGATAAACTCCTTGGAAACCGTTGTATTCTGCCCTGTCTGCAATTGCTTCATACAATTATCAACCTGCGCATATTTGCAGATATCGGCAAAAAGCGAACCTTTAGTACCAATCACACCATGACCTGACATCACAACAATCTTTTTCTGCTGTTTGATATTGGCAGCCTTGATGACAGCTTGGGCCTTGGCGATTTTCGCATCATATTCCTTAATCACCGCTTCTCCCTGCTGCTTCGCATCCACTACATCGGCAATTTCGCGTATAGCGTTTTTTATATCTGCCACCGTATACGGTGTTTTATAAACATATACACTGATTCCCATATCGCGGATAGTCTGAATGCTGTCCGGCGTCCACCAGTCTCCCAAAATAACAAGGTCCGGCTTTAAGGCCATGATGCGCTCTACGCTAGGCGTTCCTTTAATGCGCTCTTTAACAGCCTTGCTTTTTTCCACAACATGCGAAATTCCTGCATCATCACAAAGATAGCTTACAGAAGCTATGCGCTCCGGCTCCACTAAACCAAGCAAAATTTCATCACAGCTGATGGAAAAGGAAACTATCCGCATAGGATGCGCAGGTACCTTTACCTCATAGCCTTTAGCGTCCTTAACTACTCTCGTTCCGTTGCCTTCCGGCTTATCATTGCCGCAGCCCAGACAGGAACAACATGCTATAATTACACAAATAAAAAATACTGCTAACTTTTTCACCGTCATTCACCTTAAATATCTGCTAAATCTATTATTACAAATTCTGTAGACAAAACCTGTTTCTTTTCTTCATCAAAATCTATAATCAGCACTGCTTCGCTTCCCTCATAAGTAAAAAGTAGTTCTCCGTCACAAAGAACAGCACTTTGCGCACGGCTGCAGTCCATGCCTTCTGTCCCCGTCTGATTACAGATAAGCACCGGAATACCATTTGCCGAACGGCTCAAACGCTTCCACGCCTCCTCCGGCGGTCCTGCATGTCCTCCCGGCGGCCAGGCAGCAACAACTACAGCAAGCTCTGCTCCCTGCTCGGCAATTTTTTCTCCGTGCTCGGCAAAATATGCATCTGCACACACCATAACACCGGTATTGATACCTTCTAAATTCCAAACCTCAAATTTTTCTCCGGGATGTGCCCAGTTTTCTGTTATCCACGGCACAACCTTCGTTTTATCGTGACGATTATAATATGTTCCGTCCGGCGAAATAATTGCGCAGCTGTTATGCGGCGTTTTTTCGTCGACAAAGCCGCAGCCCAAGAACAACCTTTGCTTGTAGTGCCTGCAAGCCTCCATAAACTCCTGTAAAAGCTTATTCTGCAGCGAAGCAAGCTGAAACTGCTTATCACTGCGCATCATATAATAACCCTGCAACGCCATTTCCGGCGTCAGCACCCAGCTTGCGCCATACTGTGCCGCCAGCTTCATTCCCTGTAAAATTTTCTGTGCATTATCTGCCTGCGATCCGCAGCAATATGCAAAATGCAAAAAGGCTATTTTCAAAATCAAGCACCCCGCTCCAAAAATGTCTGTATATAGGTGTGGTGGCATAAGCATTATGTGCCTATGCCACCACTGGTGTATGAGAAAAAAGATTAAGCTATTAGAAGGTATATTCTACGCCTGCAACAAAGTTACGGCCCGGTTGCGAATACCAGCCATCGCCGCCAGGATTACGCATATCATAAGTCATATCCGTATACATGCGGTCAAAGATGTTGTTCAGCTTAAAGAATACATTCATGCCTTTAACAGGCTTGTAGTTCAAAGCAAGATTTGCAGTCCAGATGCTCTTATAGGTATCTAAAACCTGCGCCTCATTAGATTTACTGCCGGGACGGTCTACGATACCTTTAATATTCAGGCTGCCGTTAAATTTAGTATCGTCATAATTAAATGTCAAATCATATTGACCTTTAGGAATGTAGCCATTGCGGTTAGGATTAACAGCTGCAGAGGTTGCAGGAATATATGTATGTGTATACGCAGCGGTAGCACTGAAATGATCATCAAAGGCTTTAGTCAGCTGAACATCCCAGCCCTTAATGGTTTCTGCGCCTGCATTGTAATATTTCCAAGTAGCACTATTGAAGCCGATAAGATTATCAGAATCCGTACGGAAGTAATGAGCAGAGAAGGTAGTCTTGTCATCAATACGTGTGTTAAGACCGATTTCCTTGGTTTCACCTTCTTCAGGATTCAGCTTCTCACTGCCATAGAATGGATTGTACAGCTCATACATGTACGGAGCACGGAAGAATTCCTTATAAGATACATACATGTTGGTCATGTCGTTAAATTTATAGGAAAGCACGCCACTGCCTGTGGTCTTATTACCATATTCCGAATGCTTGGAGAAGCGCACACCGGGAGTAAAGCCCCAAGCACCAAACTGCATCTGGTCCTGAATAAAGAAAGCCTTATTATCTACAGTACCGGTCATATTAGGTGTATACTGGTCATGATATTTATTCATGGCATCCTTATAGTAATCATAGCCGCCAATAATGGTATGATTACCGTTTGCATAAGTCAGCTCTTCAGAGAAGCCCCAGGTTTTTTCGCGCATCAGCCATAAGGTTGCGGGATTTCTGGTATCATCATCCAAATCTGATGTACGGGAGAAATAGGTCAGTCTGTTGCTCAGCTTATCGTTAAATTTATAATCAAAAGCAACTGCATACTTAGTATTATCTTTGATACCATAAGTCATACCGCCGGTAAAAATAGTCGGTCCCATCATGGAGGAACCTGTTTCCGGTCTGCCGTAATCCAGCTTATAGCGGGAATAAGAAACATTGATATCAGCTTTATCGTCAAATTTTTGTCCCAGTTTTACGCCATAGCTCTTGCTGTCGATTTTGTTGGGAGTGGAATTACCATGACCATCCTTATAATCACCCATTTTATCTGTCTGACCATTTACAGTCCAATAGAAGCCGCCTTTAGTCATGCCTTCGTTATAAACATTATAGGTTTTCTTGCCATAGCTGCCCCAAGCGCCGGAAATTTTTGTAGTAGCGCCGCCTGCTTTAGGCTTACGGGTAATAATATTGATTACACCGCCGACAGCATCACTGCCGTAAAGAGTAGAAGCAGAGCCCTTCAGTACCTCAATACGTTCAATGTTATCCATATTGCTTACTTCAGAAGGCTGGAATACACTGGAAACGGAACCATTGGTATTAGCTCTCTGTCCGTCAATCAGAACAAGAACATGGCTGGTACCGTTAACATATAAATAGTCTGCAGAATAGTTAGCACCGGTAGCACTGTAGTTTTGGATAGCAACACCAGGAACAGCACGCAGGGCGTCACTTACCGTCTGATAATGCTTTTCTTCGATATCCTTACGAGTAACGACATTTACGTTAGCATTCGCTTCAAAATTGCTTTCTTCCAATCTGCTGGCAGTAACAACCATTTGATCAAGATTAAATTCGCCTATTTTTTCTTCAGCAAATACACCTTGTGCGCTGCCGGCACAAATACCGGTTATCAGCATACACATCAATAAACCTTTAGAACTTCTCTTCACAATAACACCTCATCTTCAAATCCAATAGAAGCTCTTTTGTTAAAGTAAATGATAAGTATTCTACAATACATAGAACATTAACCTTAATCACTTCTATTGCTATTAGGGTGTATTGTAAAGTATCTACCTATAATACAGTCAAGCATTTTTTCGCACAAAACGTAGATTTTATATTTAAATACTATTTCTCTTCCCAACTTCACTATCTGACTAATAAATGTTATAATAAACATAACTATTACGCAACGTATTGTGTTAAAGAACCAAGGTGATACTTTATGAGCAAAAATCCCAAGCTATACTATACTGCAGGCGAGCTGGCAGATCTTTTTGAGCTGCCGAAGCAAACCTTGCTTTACTACGATAAAATGGGCGTTCTGTCCCCGGAATTCATTTCTGAAAACAACTATCGCCATTATTCCCTCAAACAGTATTTATTATTGGAAATCATCTTAAATATGCGCAAGTTGGGAATACCTATTTCTAAAATCAAGGAATACCTTGCTGAGCGCAGCATTGACAGTCTGCAGACTATTTTGAAGGCCAAGGACCGGGAGTGCGAAGAAATTATTGCACGTAACGAAAAAATACGCAAAAATATTCACGCTGTTTTTCAGCAGCTCGACAAAATCCGTGAAAGCCGGCTTGACCAGATAACCGTCACCTTCCGTCGTACCAAGCGATTCCTGCTCAGTCCTGTGCCGCCGGAATGCAGCGGCGACGAAAGCATTAAAATCCTTGCCAGACATAATCTGAAGGTTTTTTCCAAAGAGCATTTCAAGGAAAAAGCTGTCGGCTGGGTGGCAGACAAGGATTGCTTTCTGGCAGGTGAATACAGCCGACCGCTGGCCTACTTTTCCAGTGTTAACCACGATTACCATGGCAAAATGGAGTGCTACACCCGCCCTGCAGGACTCTATATGACGCAACGCTTTCGTGGAACCTTCCGTGAGCATGTACAGGAGCTGGCGGAGCTTTTTAAAGCTTATATGCAGCGTAATAAGCTGCACGCCGTAGACAATCTTTATATTATGCCGCTGAAAAATCACTGGATGACACCTGAGCCAGAAGAATATATCTACCAGATTTCCCTGCGGGTTGAGCCTGATGAAAATTAAAATCTGCACCATTCGGTATCGTATACAATGCTGAGCGGTGCAGATTTTGTTTTTTTCGATATTATGCTTTTCACTTCACCCTTAAATGCTGCACTCCATGCATAGCGAAGGCTTCGCCATAAGCAGCATGAGCAATCTCCTGTACGCCGAAGACTACATCCTGCGAGCAGTTGTAAATATAACCCTCATTGGGATAAAACAGTTGCTTATTTTTAATTGCGCGCATAGTCTGCAGCGACGGGTCCTCCAAAAATTCCCGATTATATTTTTTGATATCAAAATTGCCATGGTCATTGTACACCGGCATTATCAGCAAATCAGGATTAATATTCACCAGCATTTCCTTGGTAACCTGCTGGCCGTTTTTTATACCTGCGGCTGAAACGCCGTTGATAACGCCTGCTTCCTTGCACATGTCGTCAAAAATACAGCCCTCGCCACCGTAGGAGCTCATCAAGGAAACAAGTACGATTTTCTTCGGCTGCTCCAGCTTAAGCGCCGCTACCTGCTGCTTAACCTGCGCCAGTCTGCTGTCCATCAGCTTCACCAGCTCTTCTCCCTTACTGTCGGCGTGCATGGCTTTAGCAATGGTGCGCACGTTATGTCTGATATCCTCAATAGTTGCAGGTCCCTTCAAAACAATAACGTTCATGCCCAGGTTGCGCAAATTTTCGACACGGTTCATGTCGCTCCAATCGTAGGTAAAGACTACGTCCAGCTTCAGCGCAAGCACCTCTTCGGCCGAAGGGTTTTTGATTTTGTGCTGAATTTTTTTAGCCTGCTCTACAAGGTTGGAGCTTACTGGGTCATCGGCAAGATAATTGACGGCAACCAATTTATCTTCCATGCCCAGGCCCATGATTATACCATCGCTGCTGAGTGCCAGCGTCAGTACCTTTTGCGGTGCCTGCTTGAACGTAGTCACTGTTCCATGCTCGTCAGTTACAGTGTAGCTGCCGCCTGCGGCAGCGTCTTTACCGCCGCTGCCTTGTCCGCAGCCTGTGAGCAAAAGCAGCAGCAACAGCAATAAACAAAAAATTTTCTTCATGCTTCAATGCCTCTATTCTCATCATTTTACTTCAGCATTATTGACTTATCTGCAATAATGCCGATAATACAGTAATTTATATTATAAAGTATATAGCACTATGATAGTCAAGAAGGATTAAAGAGAATGTTCGCCATACAACAGCAAAAAGGCGGCGCAGTGCGCCGCCTTTGGGGTTAAACTGTTATGCTATTAGAAGGTGTATTCTGCGCCGATTATGAAGGAACGTCCTGCCATCGGGTATCTTGCTTCGCCGTTTTTGTACAAGCCGCCGAATTCAGCATAGCGTGCATTGGTCAGATTGTAGCCATTGATGAACAGCTTGGCATTATCGTTAATCTTATACTGTGCACCAAGGTCTAAGGTGAAATAACTGCTGTCTACAAATTGTTTTTCAGATTGTCCGGTAACAGCATTAGCGTTCAGGGTAAACAGCCAATCCGCATTCTTATACTTCAAGCCTGCGCGATAAATATTCGGTTTAGTAGTCAAATCCTTGGCAAAACCGTAGCCTTTATCCTGCTTAACCTGAACATAGGTATAAGAAGCATACGCAGATAAGTTATCATCAAAATCATGATTCAGGCT
>CAKQHU010000006.1 GCA_934234275.1 uncultured Phascolarctobacterium sp. | reverse complement strand
TGTAAACGGCGAAAGCAACCTGACCGGTTATGTGAAGATTGCCGACGGTTTAACTGCTTCCTCCGCAGCATTGAAGACCGGCGACATCACCTTCAGCAAAGAGGACGGCAAAGGCAGCTATCCTACCGAAACTCCTGTTGTTCCGCCTAAGACAGAGTTTACTACTACTCTGACCGGTGACACTGCGGCAGATACCGAATATGCTGGCAATATTCAGGACGGCAAGTATGTTTTCGGTGCTAATACTACGATTAACGCTGCAGCTAAAAATGCTGTAGAGGTAAAAGCACCGCTGACCATTGATGCAGGCAACAATCAGCTCGTATTGATGGCTAAACAGGGTGACTACACCAGTGCCAGTCCTCTGTTTAAACAGGCTGTTGATGGTACAACCTCCATTAAGGCCGGCAAGCTGGTAATTAAGAACGGTCCGAGTGACTTTAATGAACGCACCGGTATGGAAGTAACCAAGGGCAGTGTTGATATCACCGGTGACGTTGATATGAAGCTCTCCTCTTTGTCTAATGCTTACGGCGTTTATGTAAAAGCTAACGGCAGCAAGGTTGCTGTTCACGGCGATTTGAAATTAGCAGATAGTGAGCAATTTGACAGCATCAACGGCTTGTATGTAGAAAACACTGTTGATTTTAATGCTAAAACATCTGCTATTACCGTAGACGGCAAGGCTGATATCAACCTTCATAACGGCAATGCAATTACTGCTATCAGAAACGGCTCTACTGTTTCTGTCGGCGGTGGCAATATTAAAATTGCGAAGAACAGCAGCAAGGAATTCTACGCTCTGCAATCTGACGGCGGTGTTGTGAATGTCAATATGAATGCTGACAAGAATGCAGCAGGCACTGCTACTACCGTAATTGAAGGCAACATCAGTGCTTATGGCGAAAAAGCTAATAAAGCTTGGGATATGGATGTTACTGACAGCATTATCAATATCGGTTTGGCTGACAAGAAATCCTCTTGGACCGGTACAGCCTTTGCGAAGGATCTTGGCACCGGCGGCTTATCGTATAAAGGTATCGTTAACCTGTATCTTGCTAACGGCGCAACCTGGAACAATGAGGCATGGGGCAAAACCAATGCAGCATTTGACGGCAGCCATGTAACTAAGCTGGCAGGCGGTGCAAGCGAAGCTGCTGCAGGCAACATCTTCCAAAAGGACAGCAACAACCTGACCATTGATAACTACAGCGGCAACACCAACATTTTCTATGCACATACCGGCAATGGCGAAAACGCAAGCAACTATGCAGCAGGCGACACCATTATCAAGGGTGCGGCAGCAGGCTCCGCAGTAAGCCTGATTACCGACAACACCGGCATCAGCATGGATAACGATGCGAGCGTAGCTAACGCATTGAACGCACTGGCAGGCAAGCTGACCTACAGCAACTTTGTCAACGGCGAAAGCAACCTGACCGGTTCTGTTAAGATTGCCGACGGCCTGACCTCCAGCAGCCAGACCATGAAGTTTGACACCATTAAATTCAACAAGGATACCGGTAAGGGCTACACCAAAGAAGAAACCATTGATCCGGGTGCAGGCGAAAAGACTACCTTTACCGATGCTATCACTGGTGAGAAGCAAGGCGTATTCAGCGCAGTACAGCAGGAGGACCTGTCTTATGTATTTACTGAGGATGCAAGCGTAACCATCAATCAGATGACTCATAAGGAAGCAGATCCGGATTGGGCAGGCTCCTTCATCATCAGCGGTGCAGCTGTACAGAATGCCGCAGGTGTTGAAAATCTGGTAATCAAGGCTGAGGACAAGACTCTGAAGCTGAATGTAGCTTTGGACGACAAGACTGTTCCTCCTGATAAAAACGCAGGTATTCTGAACAACAGAATTCCGCTGCGCGGTATCGACAACAGCATTGCAGGCAGCACAACAAGCGTTACTGCAGGCACTCTGGATATCAATATCGACAACACCTACAGCCGCAAGACCAGCAGCGGTAACCCGATGATCGGCGAAGGCAGCGCAATCGGCATCTATGCTAAGAGCGCAGGCGAGAAGGCTTTGGTAGAGGTTACCGGCAATACTGCTATTAAGGCTCACGGCTATAACAATGTTTACGGTGTTAACGCTAACGGCAATGCCGAAATTAAGCTGCATGGCGATCTGACCATGGCTAAGGACGGCGAAGACTGGGCTATTGATAACGTTATCAAAGGCCAGAACACCACTACTCTGGGTGAATCCTCCTGGAGAAACATTGCCGGCATCAACGCTAACGGCGCAGGTGCAAACGTAACCGTTGACGGCAAGACTACTATCGCAGCTCATGGCTCCGGTGTTGTAGCAGCAGACGGTGCAACTGTTAACTTGGGCGCTGCCGACATCGAAATCAAGAACAACAGCAGCGAGGACGGCTATGGCTTCCATGCCTTGGGCGCTACACTGGGTACTGTTAACGTAGGCGGCGAGGGCAAGACCGTTACCGTTAAGGGTAATGCAGGTCTCTTCGGCAAACAGGGCCAAAAATTTGCGAGCGACAGCAAGGAATCTGTTATCAACCTGAAGCTGACCACCGAAGATTCCGCATGGACCGGCGTCGCATACAAACATTTCGATGCAGAAAAAGATGCAGGCCTGAGCGGTTCCATGAACCTGACTGTGGCAAACGGTGCTTCCTGGAATAACGAGAAGTACGGTTATGTATACGGCGATTCCGAATGGGAAAAATATAAATTCACCGGCAGTGAAATCGCTAACTTCGTTGGCGGTGCAAGCGATGCTAAAGCAGGCAACATCTTCCAAAAGGATGCTAACAGCCTGACTATTGATAACTACAGCGGTAACACCAACATCTTCTACGCACACACCGGCAACGGCGAAGCAGCTGACAACTACGCAGCAGGCGACACCGTTATCAAGCATGCGGCAGAAGGCTCTGTAGTATCCATGATTACCGATAACACCGGCATCAGCATGGATAACCAGACCAGCGTTAACAACGTATTGAATGCACTGGCAGGTAAGCTGACCTACAGCAACTATGTAAACGGTGAGAAGAACCTGACCGGTTATGTGAAGATTGCCGACGGCCTGACTGCTTCTTCCGCAGCCCTGAAGACCGGCGATATCAACTTCAATGAAGCAGATGGTAAGGGCACC
The DNA here is from genome assembly GCA_934234275.1 of uncultured Phascolarctobacterium sp. Lineage (GTDB taxonomy): Bacteria > Bacillota > Negativicutes > Acidaminococcales > Acidaminococcaceae > Phascolarctobacterium_A. Next base: position 22,485 of record CAKQHU010000006.1, on the reverse strand, counting down.
TTTGTAAGTGCTCCGGTAATTCCTGATCATCAGGTAACCACCTCCTTTACCACCACTCTGACCGGTGATAAAGAGAAAGACAACGAATACCTGATGGGCGGCGTAATCGCTGAGGACGGTACCTACAAATTTACCGAAGCAAGCGATATTACCGCAGTAAGCGCAATTGAAACCGCTAAAGACCTGAAGATTGATGCAACCGGTAAGACTCTGACCGTGAATACCGCTGGCACCGACAGCGCAGCAATCAAGATTCTTAATGATGGCGGCTCCAAGGTTGATATTACTGCCGACAAGCTGGTTATTAAATCCAGTGCCGATTATGCAGGCAAAAACTCCGGTATCTATGCAGGCGATTGGAATACTACCAGAAAGAACGTTACCATCAACGCTGCTGTAGATATTACCGCAACCAACACCGTAGGCAACAACAACTATGTATATGGTGTTCTGGCATCTAAAGCAGATATTACCGTAAACGGCAACCTGAAGGCTAATATTGACGGCGGCAAGGGTGGCTATGACCATACCTCTGTTTCCGCTCTGATTGCACAGGGCAGCTCTTACAGAAAATATGCAAGCACAATTACCGTTAACGGTGATGTAGATATTACCGCCAACGGCAACGGCCTGCATGCTAATAACAACGGTGCTGTTGTAACCGTAAACGGCGGCGGTGCAATTACTGTTAACGACAGCAGTGCTAAGGGCGGTTATGCTGCATTGCGCGCAGGCAACGGTACCGTTAACATGAACGTTGCTCTGGAAAACGGCAAAGCAACCGGCGGCCTGGGCCATGACGTTGCAATTAAGGGCAACCTGGCAGCAGTTAAAGCCGGCGACCAGACAGCATCTGTTATCAACTTGGCATTGGATACCGCTAAATCCTCCTTGGAGGGTGTATCCTACATGACCGAGGGCAACGGCCAGATTAATCTGTGGCTGCAAAACGGTGCAAGCTGGACCAACGAAGTACATGGTTCTGCAGAGAAGGATTGGAAGGGCAATTCCTTGTTCAACGGCAGCCATGTAACTAACTTCGCAGGCGGTGCAAGCGATGCCAAAGCAGGCAACATCTTCCAAAAGGATGCCAACAGCCTGACCATCGACAACTACAGCGGCAATACCAACATCTTCTACGCACACACCGGCAACGGCGAAGCAGCTGACAACTACGCAGCAGGCGACACTGTTATCAAGCATGCGGCAGAAGGCTCTGTAGTATCCATGATTACCGACAATACCGGTGTAGCAATGGATAACGAATACAGCGTAGCTAACGTGCTGAACGCACTGGCAGGCAAGCTGACCTACAGCAACTTTGTAAGCGGTGAGAAGAACCTGACCGGTTATGTGAAGATTGCCGACGGCCTGACCGCAAGCAGCAAGGCTATGCAGACCGGCAATATTTCCTTCAGCACTGAAAACGGCAAAGGCAGCCTGGAGAGCGGTTCTATGACTCCTGGCATCACCTATCCGGAAACCCAGAAGCCCGGCAGCAACAAGCTCAACCAGGGCATCAGCGGTAATGCGAAGGATGATTATCAATACAAACAGGATGGTATCCTTAAGGCTGACGGCTCCTATGTATTCACTCAGGATCCGACCGTTATCGAAGTTAAAGAAGGTGCAGCAGTAGATGCATCCGCAAGTGACATCGTAATTGATACCACCAAGGCTAAGCTGGAGCTGAAGGGTGCAGAAGCAGGCATCAATGCTGACGGCGCAAACGTTAATATCAAGGGAAACACCAATATCAGCGGCGCAACCGGCATCAATGCTGAAAGCGGCAATGTAACCCTGACCGGCAGCACTGTTATCAACGGCACCGATGCTGCAATCAATGCAGGCGCAGGCGCTAACGTAACTGTTGACGGCAACAATGGTGCAATTACTATTAACGGCAGCATCAATGCTGACGGCGGCAACATTACCGTAGACAGCGGCAAGGCAACAAGCGTTATTAAGGGCGATATCAATGCAACTAACGGCGGCAGCGTAGCCATCAACCTGACCGAGAAAAACTCCGAGCTGACCGGCGGCTACAATGTAGACGGTACAAGCAGCATTGAAATGAACCTGGTAAACGGCGCAACCTGGCATCTGACCGACGGCGAGGAAGCTGCAGGCATGTCCCTGCTGAGAATGGCTAAGGGCGTAACAACTCCGGGCCTGACCATCAACGGCGGCAAGACCGAGGCTGAAAAAGGCTTCCTTGACATGACCGAGAGAACCAAGACTCTGGATATCGCTCATTACAGCGGTTGGGAAACCGTTATTTATGACCATGAGGGTAAAGGTGACAAGGTTGAGGACTACAAGTCCGGTGACACCGTTATCGCTAAGGCTGACAAGGGCTCCGGCGTAATCCTGTCCACCGACAACAGCGGCATTACCATGACTGATAAGAATGCTGTTGAAGCAACCTTGAAGGCACTGGCACAGAAGGTTACCTATAAGGACCACGAAGCAAACGGCGAAAATCTGACCGGTAAGGTACAGATTGCCGAAGGTCTGACTTCCTCCAGCGCAAGCAAGAACCTGGGAACCATCCACTGGGATGAAAACGGCAAGGGCCAATATGATCTTGACAGTGTAAACTGGAATCAGATTATTGAGGGCGATTACGAAACCTTCGTTATGAAGGGCGTAAGAAGCGCAGCAACCACCTCTCTGCACACCTGGCGTGACAACATGCAGGACACCTATACCGGTGCAGACCTGGCAGACGAGGACGGCATGTTCGCTAAAGCATTGGGCGGCAAGACCAGCTCCGATGTTAAGGGCCTGAAGGACAGCAACACCTACTACGGCGTACAGGTTGGCTATGACAAGGCTGCAGCAAACGGCTGGCACACCGGCGTGGCATTCGATTACCGCAACGGCGATTCCAACTATCTGCTGGGCGGCAAGGGCGACAACCAGATGTACAGCCTGGGCGTATACGGCGTGAAGAACTTCGACAACGATGCCTTCTTCCGCGTTGCAGCGAAGGTTGGCCGCGTTGAAAACGAATACGACGTATACAACGAAATCCGCAGCATGAAGCTGCACGGCGATTACAAAGCCAACGCTTACGGCCTGACCATGGAATATGGCAAGACCTTCGGTGACGAAGAAGCATACTTCACTCCGAAAGCACAGCTGACCTGGTCTCAGGTAGGCAGCAAGGATTACACTGCTCATACCGCAAACGCAACCATGCAGGTAGCACAGGACAGCTACAGCAGCTTCGTTGGCCGCCTTGGTTTCGAAGCAGGCGTGAAGAGCGAAAAAGGCCGTCTGTATGCAGGCCTGTTCGCAGCACATGAGTTCAACGGCGACATTAGAGCAAGCTACTTTGCAAACGATGGCGACAGAAAACACACCAGCTTCAACGGTGAAGAAACCTGGATGGAAATGAAGCTCGGCGGAACTTATGACTTCAGCAATAACGCACATCTGTATGCAGATATTGCTAAGGACTTCAACGGCAACTTCGAGCGTAAGTGGAAACTGAACGCAGGTATCCGTTTCGAGTTCTAATAGGCTGATTAAGCTCTCTCATATTTTTCATACTCTGCTGCGGCGCTGTATTTGCAGCGCTGCGGTAAACTTCAAAAACTCATAAAAATTAAGCAGTCCCGAGAAATATTTCTTGGGGCTGCTTTTTAAGTTTCTTCATATAATGCAAGCAAAATACTTGCATATGATAAAATGTAATATTTCATATAGAGAGAAAAATCCAAATAAAAAATATTTGACAAATCGGTAAAATAATGATAGACTCAACTGTAACAATAAATACTAATAAGAGATGTAATGTAAGTAACACTGCCATTAAAAGACAAAGTCTGATGATTGAGGAATGGTGTTCAATTTTATTTTTATCTCAAACATAATTATATTGTAAAAATTGCTGATCTGGCAGCATAGTCCTCAGCGGACGTATGCTTTGCAGGGAAGTTTGATGTAATTTCAACGCTGTTCCGCAACTGTGAAAAAGAGTCGATGCATTGTAGGGAAACCTAACCTCTTACCAAGGAATGCAAAGACAATGACTTTAAGCCAGGGTACTGACTGATTGGTGTTTAGTAAAGATCTACGCGAATGGACTTTATTAATTGATGGTAATGGTATAACTATTATACATTGAGGGTTCATTTTGCTTGATCTTGTGCTGAAAAAATAAATTAGCACAGCTTAAGCCTAAATTAAGCTGTGTTTTTTTTATGAGTTTTTTGAGTATAAGGAGGCAAAGTATGGAAAAATTTCCGAAAAAATCATGGAGAACTAAGCTGGCGCTGGCAGTAACTGCCGGCATTCTTGCTGCAGGCTATGTTCCGCAGACATTTGCTGCTTCATATAGCGGCAATAACAACACTATCTGGGGTATGCAGGATGTAGACAGCAAGACTTTTGGTTCTAATATGTCTGTTGCCGCAGACGGTTCTCTCGTATTCGATTTTGGCGAAGCAGTTACAATTGAAAATTCTAATGTAGCTTCTCCGAAGTCCTTGGTTAAGAATGGCAATGTTCCCGGTGCCGTAGTCATTAAAAGTGATTTTACCGGCATTATGCACAGCAAGGATTATTCTGCTATGGCTATTCAGGCAGGATGGCTGGAAGGCAACTTTGATGAGGCCGTAGACAAAAGAGGCTCCGTAACCTTTGACGGCAATGTTACTCTGCGTGACAAAAACGTTAAAGGCGAATGGGGCGTAACCTCCGGTGATCTTCACGGCGGTTTCCTGACCTATAAGGGTGCGCGTTGGCAGCCTGTAGGCATCCGTGCAGGCCTGTGCGGTGATGTTGTTATCAACGGCAACCTTGATATGGCCGTAAAGGGCAGCGCTCTCGTTACCGACCCGTACTACAAGGCTGTAAAAACAACCGGCAGCACAGAATATGCCGATGATTTAAAAACTTCTACCATTACCACTAATGGTGATGTAAATATTGATACTCCTGAGGATAATACCGAGGCATTTTACAGCATCGCCAACTACGGCGGTACTATTAACGTTAATGCCGATGCAACCGCAGCCAGAGATAAAACCGTTGTTATCAAGGGTAACGTGCTGGCTATGCGTGACGATGGCCACGGCGAACCGTACTTTTATCGTACAGGCCAGGTAAATATCGGCCTGACCAATGATAAATCCTCCTGGACCGGCGTTGTTGACAATACCGGCATTAAGCAGACGGGCGAGGTTAACCTGTGGCTGCAGAATAACGCAGTCTGGAACCACAAGGCTCTTTCCCTGACCAATGGCATCAGCCTGGGCGAGCTGCCTTCCCTTTCCGCACCGCAGTATGACAAATATGACGGTATTACCCATATCAACAAGCTCAGCGGCGGCAGCAGCGAAGCTAATGCAGGTCTGATTTTCCAGGATAATAAAGCAAATATTGATATCAATAATTACAGTGGTCATACTACTGTATTCTATAAACATGACAACGATGGTTCTGCTTCCGCAGATTACACTGCCGGTGATGTTATCATCCGCAATGCGGAAAAGGATTCTGCTATCAACATGGTAACCGATAGCAGCAAAATAGATACCAAGGACAGCGCAAAACTGAACAGTGTTCTGAATGCACTGGCAGGCAAGCTGACCTACGCTGATTACGCAAATAATCCGGAAAACCTGCTGGGTACCGTAAAAATTGCCGGCGGCCTGACCAATGACAGCGTAACCATTAAGAGTGGCAAGATTCAATTTGCTGACAACGGCAAGGGCTCCTACAGCAAACCCGCTGCTACCAAATTCACCACTACACTTACCGGTGATGCAGACGTTGATGAGGAGTATGCAAAGGCAGAGGTAATCCAAGGCGACGGCAGCTACAAATTTGCCAATGACAGCAGCATTACCGCAGTTAACGGCATTGACACCGCCAAAGACCTGAAGATTGATGCAGCAGGCAAAACCTTGACTGTAACTACTGCAGGAACCGACAGCGCAGCAATCAAGATTTTCAATAACGGCGGCTCCAAGTTTGAGCTTACCGCTGACAAGCTGGTAATCAATTCCAGTGCTGATTATGCAGGCAAAAACGCCGGTATTATGGCAGGTGACTGGAATACTACTAAAAAGAACGTTACTGTTAACGGTGCTGTAGATATTACCGCAACCAATACCGTAGGCAACAATAACTATGTATACGGTGTTTTGGCAGCTAATGCGGATGTAACCGTAAACGGCAACCTGAAGGCTGATATTGACGGCGGCAGAGGTGGTTATGACCATACCTCCGACTCCGCAGTTATGGCTCAGGGCAGCTCCTACAGAAAAACCAGCAGCACAATTACCGTTAACGGCGATGTAGATATTACCGCCAACGGCAACGGCCTGCATACCAACGGCAACGGCTCCGTGATTACCGTAAACGGCGGCGGTGCGATTACTGTCAACGACAGCAGCACTAAGGGCGGCTATGCTGCATTGCGTGCGGGCAACGGCACCATCAACATGAACGTTGCTCTGGCAAACGGCAAAGCAACCGGCGGCCTGGGCCATGACGTTGCTATTAAGGGCAACCTGGCAGCAATTAAAGCCGGTGATATTACCGCATCTGTTATCAACGTAGCTCTGGATACGGATAAATCCGCTCTGGAGGGCGTAACCTATATGACTAGCGGCAACGGCCAGATTAACATGTGGCTGCAGAACGGTGCAAGCTGGAACAACGAAGTACACGGTTCTACCGAAAAGGATTGGAAGGGCAATTCCTTATTCAACGGCAGCCAGGTAACCAGCTTTGCCGGCGGTGCGACCGCTGCAGCTGCGGGCAATATCTATCAAAAGGACAGCAACGCGCTGACTATTGATAATTACAGCGGAAACACCAATATTTTCTATGAGCATACAGGTGACGGCGTAACTTTCAACGCAGGCGATACTATTATCAAGCATGCGGAAAAGGATTCCGTAGTAAACCTGATTACCAGCAGCAAGGGCCTGAGCATTAATGCGGAAACTATCAACGATACTTTGAGCGCTTTGGCAGGCAAGCTGACTTATACCAACTATAAAGACGGCGAAAGAAACCTTGACGGCAAGGTGAAGATTGCCGGCGGCCTCACCAGCGACAGCCTGACTGTAGCTGCTGGTGACATTCTCTTTGGCAGCTCTGACGGCAAGGGCACCGGCGTAACCAATCTTAATGTTCAGGCTCCCGACCATCAGGTTGCTACCAGCTTCAGCAGCACTCTGACCGGTGATACTGAGGATGACCTGGAATATGTACTGGGCGGCGTAGTTAAGGACGGCAGCTATAAATTTACCGAAAATACCACTATCAATGTAAACGGCAAGGATGCTAGAGGTATGGACTTTGCCGATGGTACTGTTGTTGATGCAAGCGGCAAAACCTTGAACATCAACGTAACCGACGGCACCAGACTGAATGCAGGTATTTCTCAAAATACAAAAGTTGACAGCCATGTGAAGGCCGACAAGATTGTTATTAAGCTTGACAGCAAGGATGCAAGCGGTACAACACATGCAATTCACCAGGATAAGGGCAACCTGACCATTGACGGTGATGTAGATATTGATATTACCGGCCAAAGACATACCGTAGGCGTATACAGCCATGCAGGCAGCACCACTATCAACGGCAATGTTAAGGTAGTGCTGGACGGCAACCACGGCGGCTTTGCCGAATACGGTGCAGCAGGTATTTATGCACATGCAAACTACGGCGGTGCAGTTGGCGGTACTATTAACGTAAACGGTAATGTAGATATTTCCGGCGTAGGCAACGGCCTCTTTGCCAACATCGGCGGCGGTACCATTAACGTCAACGGCGGCAAAATTAATATTGTGGACGATAATACCGACACCGGTTACAGCGCAATTTATTCCACCTGCGGTGCCATCAACATGAACACCGTTAAGGATGAAAAGGGCAATGTAATCGGCGCAGGCAATAACAAGGTTGATATTACTGGTAACGTGGTAGTATCCGTAGGCGCAGTAAACTATGTTGACTGCTATGAATATTCTCTGGTAAACCTGGGCCTGACCACTAAAGATTCCCAACTGACCGGTGTTATTTATAACGAATTCCCTGAAGGCGGCAAGACAGCTTCTCAGGGTGGCAACAAGAAGCTGTTTACCGGCGAAGCAAACCTGTGGTTGCAAAATGGTGCAACCTGGACCAACGAGCAGCAGGGTACTCTGGCCAACGTATATCAGGGCGAGAAGTTTACCGGCAGCCGTGTTGCTAAGCTGACCGGCGGTGCAACTGCAGAAGCTGCAGGCAACATCTACCAGAAGGAAAGTGGTGCGCTGACCATTGATAATTACAGCGGCAACACCAATATCTTCTACGAGCATGCAGGCGACGGCGTAACCTTCAACGCAGGTGATACCGTTATCAAACATGCGGAAAAGGGCTCTGCTGTTAACCTGATTACCAGTAACAAGGGCCTGAGCATCAATGCGGAAACTATCAACGATACTCTGAACGCATTGGCAGGTAAGCTGACTTACAGCAACTATGCAAAGGGCGAGAGAAACCTTGACGGTAAGGTGAAGATTGCCGGTGGTCTGACCAGCGACAGCGTAACCATGGCTGTAGGCGACATCCTCTTCAACGAGGCTGACGGCAAGGGCAGCGGTGCTCAGCATATTACCGTTCCGAGTGCTCCGGAGAATCAGGTTTCCACCAGCTTCAACACCACCCTGACCGGTGATAAGGACAAGGATTTGGAATATGTATTGGGCGGCGTAATTAAGGACGGCAGCTATAAATTTACCGAAGCAACCACTATCAACGTAAGCGGTGAAGGTGCTAAGGGTATGAATTTTGCTAAGGGCACCGCAGTTGATGCAACCGGCAAAACTCTGACCGTTAATGTAACCGATGCCAGCAAGGGCAATGCAGGCATTGCACAGGATATAGATGCAAACAGCACCGTGAAGGCTGACAAGCTGGTTATTAAGCTCGACAGTACAAAGAGCGGACAGGGTGCACAGGGTATTCGCCAGACTAAGGGTAATCTTACTGTTGACGGCAATGTAGATATTGACGTTAAGGGCGATAATTCTACTATGGGCGTATACAGCCATGCAGGCAGTACCACTATCAACGGTGATGTTAAAGTAGTGCTGGACGGCAACCGCGGCGGCTTCAACGAATACGGCGCAGCCGGTTTGTACGCACATGCAGGCTACGGCGGAGCAGTTGGCGGCACCATTAACGTCAACGGCAATGTAGATATCTCCGGCGTAGGCAATGGTCTGTTTGCTAACATCGGTGGCGCAACCATTAATGTTAACGGCGGCAAGATCAATATCGTTGATACCGATAAGAAGAACGGCTACAGCGCAATTTACTCAGCTAACGGCAAAATTAATGTAAACACTGTGAAGAATGCAGATGGTAAGGTGACCGGCGCAGGCAATAACAAGGTTGATATTACCGGTAACATTGTTACCTCCGTAGGTGCGGTAAACTATGTAGATTGCTCCACCGAAACCGAGGTTAACGTTGGCCTGACTACTAAGGACTCTCAGCTGACCGGCGTTGTATATAACCAGTTCCCCGAAGGCGGCAAGACCGTATCTCAAAAGGGTGACAGCAAGACCTTTACCGGCGCTACCAACCTGTGGCTGCAAAACGGTGCAACCTGGACCAACGAGCAGCAGGGCGTTCTGCCGAGCGTATGGGGCGGCGAGCAGTTTAAGGGCAGCCGTGTCAACAAGCTGGCAGGCGGCGCAACTGCCGAGGCTGCAGGCAACATTTATCAAAATGACAGCAACAGCCTGACTATTAATAATTACAGCGGTGTTAGCAACATCATCTATGCTCATGGCGGTGACGGCACCAGCTATGCTGCAGGCGATACTGTTATCAAGCATGCGGAAGCAGGCTCTGTTGTTAATATGATTACCTCTAATCAGGGCGTAACCGATATCAGCGCAGCTTTGAATGCTTTGGCAGGCAAGCTGACCTATTTGAATTATGCAACTGCCAACGGCAGCGAGCGTAATCTGAACGGTTATGTGAAGCTGGCAGGCGGTCTGACCAGCGACAGCGTAACCATGGTAACCGGCGATATCCGCTTCAGCGAAGAAACCGGTAAGGGCAGCGGCACCGATAACATCAAATTTGCCGATGAACCGGACAACCAGACTGCAAAGACCTTTAACTCCACCCTGACAGGCGAAAGACTGAAGGATTTGGAATATGTAATGGGCGGCGTAGTTAAGGACGGCACCTATAAATTTACCGAGAATACTGCAATCAATGTAAGCGGCGAAGGCGCTAAGGGCATGGACTTTGTTAAGGACACTGCTGTTGAGGCAAGCGGCAAAACTCTGACCGTTAACGTAACCGAAGCAAGCAAGGGTAATGCAGGTATTTCTCAGGATGTAGATGTAAACAGCACTATTAAGGCTGACAAGCTGGTTATCAAACTGGACAGCGAAAAGAGCGGCAAGGGCGCGCAGGCTATCCGTCAGTACAATGGTAATCTGACCATTGATGGCAACGTAGATATTGACGTTAAGGGTGATAACTCCACCATGGGCATTTACAGCCATGCAGGCAGCACCACCGTTAACGGCGACGTGAAAGTAGTACTAGACGGCAAGCGCGGCGGCTTCAACGAATACGGCGCAGCAGGCATTTATGCACATGCAGGCTACGGCGGAGCAGCCGGCGGCACTGTTAACGTAAACGGCAATGTAGATATTTCCGGCGTAGGCAACGGCCTGTTCGCTAACATTGGCGGTGCAACCATTAACGTTAACGGCGGCAAGATCAATATCGTTGATACCGATAAGAAGAATGGCTATAGCGCAATCTATGCAACCTGCGGTGCCATCAACATGAATACCGTTAAGGACGCAGCAGGCAAGGTAATCGGCGCAGGCAACAATAAGGTTGATATTACCGGTAACGTGGTAGTATCCGTAGGCGCAGTAAACTATGTAGATTGCTGCACCGAAACCGAGGTTAACGTTGGCCTGACCACTAAGGACTCCAAGCTGACCGGCGTTGTATATAACCAATTCCCCGAAGGCGGCAAAACCGTATCTCAAAGAGGTGACAGCAAGACCTTTACCGGCGCGGCTAACCTGTGGCTGCAGAACGGCGCACTCTGGACCAACGAGCAGCAGGGCGTTCTGCCGAGCGTATGGGGCGGCGAGCAGTTCAAGGGCAGCTTTGTTACCAATCTGGTTGGCGGCACTAATGCTGATAACGCAGGCCAAATTTACCAGAAGGACAGCAATAATCTGACCATCGACACTCTGTCTGGCAGCATCAGAGTTATTTATGACCATGAATTCGAAGATGCAGAAACCCGCGCAGCAGGCGACAAGAAGATTGTTTATAAAGCAGGCGACACTGTAATCAACAATGCTAAGGAAGGCAGCCAGGTTATCATGGCAACCGGCTCCAACGGCATTAACACCTTTGATAAGGATTCCGTTGAGGATGCATTCACGGGCTTGGCAAACAAGCTCATCTACAAGGATGCAGAAAAGAACCCCGGTAACCTGAAGGCTGAGCTGCAGCTCGGCGGCGGCCTGACCGGTTCCAACGTAAGCTGGAGCGGCCAGATTGAATGGGACGGCAACAACGGCTCCTACAAGCTGGATTCCGCAGAGCAGAGCATTAAGCTGCTGTACGACGAGGATGCGGTAAGTAAGGATACCCGTGCTGCTCTTATGAGCGGTATGGTTGGCTGGCGTAATGCTGCAAACGACACCTACAGAGCTCGTGCCGGCGCATACGGCGAAGAAAACCAGGGCGTTTGGGCAAGAACCTGGGGCGGCCAGAATAAATATACCGGCAACAATACCTCCTTCAAGAACAGCTACTGGGCAGGTCAGGTTGGCTATGACAAGACCTTGGCCAACGGTTGGAATGTCGGTGTAGCATTTGACTACATGACAGGCGATGATTCCTACTATGCAGGCAGCGGCGATACCAAGACCTACACCTTGGGCCTCTACGGTACTAAGGAAATCAGCGATAACGAATTCATTGACCTGACCGCTAAGGTTGGCAGAGTTTCCAATGATTTCGAAACCAAGGATATCCTCGGCAGAACCGTTAAGGGTGACTACAAGGCTAACGGCTTCAGCTTCTCCGGCCAGTACAGCAAACGCTTCGGCAGTGAAGCAGCAGGCTACTTCGAGCCTCAGGCACAGCTGACCATCGGCAGACTGGGCAGCTGCGACTTTGACAGCACCGGTACTCTGGAAGGCCACATTTCTCAGGATGCCTTCACCAGCATTGTGGGCAGACTGGGTATCGAAGCAGGCCAGGCAAGCGAGCACGGCAGATACTTTGCCCGTCTGAGCCTGTCCCATGAATTTGCCGGTGACGTAGATACTCACTTCAGCGACAGCTCCGCAACCATGACCAGAGAGTTCAACCTTGACGGCACCTGGTGCGATCTGACTGTCGGCGGTACCTATGACCTGAGCGACAAAGTTTCCTTCTACGGTGATGTAACCAAGACCTTGACCGGTGATTACAAGCAGGATTGGAAGGTTAACGCAGGCTTGAGATTCACTTTCTAAAATAATTTTACAGGCGGGGGCGCTAGGCCCCTGCCAACCATAAAACTAAGCAGTGACAGGAGAAAGAAATAATGGCTGAAGAAATTAAAGATACAGAAGTTAAGGAAGAAACCGCAGAAAAGGCAGAAGAAAGCCTGGCAATGAAAAAGCTCACCGCTTTAAAGGAATTTGCCGATGCACATGAAATCAGCGGCCTGCAATATCTGCAGATTAACGAGGCAAACCTGCTCGTCAACACCAGACTGCTGGTTGAAGGCCAGACCTTGCCCCTGTTTATCGTGGTAAACAATTCTGTTTATACCTATCTGCAGGCACATCTGGTAACTCTTACCGAGGAAAAGAAGGCTGCAACCTTAAGCTATCTGAACGAGCTGAACAACGAATTCAATATGCTTAAATACAGCATCAATCCGCAGGGCAATGTAATCCTCACCTTCAGTATTCCCGCAGGCGACGATAAATTCGACCCGGCATTGGTATTTGCCCTGGTTGATCAGCTGAAAGCACATCTGGATACGCATTATTCCGCTCTGATGGAAAAAATCTGGAGCAAATAATTTTTTGATTGTTGAGAAGGTATATCGATGATGAGAAACTCTTATAAAAAGAAATTTTGCCTGGCAGCAGCAAGCTCCATAATGGCTATGAGCTTTGCCGGTTATGCTTTTGCTGCCGATACTGCAGCAGAAGATGCGGATACTATGGAGTTTACGCTTGACTCTATGGTTGTAACCGCAAGCCGTATCCCGACAAAAATCACCGAGGCTAAGGCTGATATCAGCGTTATTACGCGTAAGGATATCGAGCAGATGCATATGAGCAGCGTGGAAGAGGTACTGCGTACCGTTCCCGGCGTACAGTTCATGAACTACGGAGGCAACGGCGGCATGAACGCCAACATGAGCGGTATCCGCATCAACGGCAGCAAGGAAGTAGTCGTTCTGGTTGACGGTGTGCGTGTGAACGAATTCCAGGGCAGCGATTCCGGCTACTTCTTTGCGGCGTTAACCAATAATACGGATAATATCGAACGCGTCGAAGTACTGCGCGGCGGTGCCGGTACGCTTTACGGCAGCGGTGCCAAGGGCGGTGTTATCAATATTATTACCCGCAAAATTAACGACAACAAAACCAGCATTGATGTTTCTGCCGGCAACTTCAGCACCAGAGAATATAAGCTGAATACCCAGGGACGCCAGGGCAAGGTTGGCTACCATGTTTATTATGATGATAAGCACAGCGGCGACTTCAAGGACGGCTCCGGTAAAAAATGGCAGAGCGATATCGACAGCAAATCCGTCGGCCTGAAGGTAAATTATGATATTACCGCGGATCATAAGCTGAGCCTGAGCTATGACAGAACCAAATCCGATTTTAACGGTTATGATTATATTTACCATAACAACTATAGGGGCGATTATAAAAACGACTCTATCACCTTCAAGGATGATCTGACACTGTCGGATAAGTGGAGCAACAGCTTTACCTATCGCCGTAGCAACACCGAAGGGAAGTATGCGCAGAACAATCACACCCTGTTCAATGCCGATGCCGATTATACCTATGACTTTATCAGTGATCAGGTAACATATCTCACCAACAGACATAATGTAGTTTTCGGCGTAGATTATGCTCACGGCAAGGACAACGCTGCTAAAGCGTTGGTTGGCACAAACGGTAAGTCAGCGAACTTCAAGATGAAGAACACCTCCTACTATGTGCAGGATGACTGGAAGATTATTCCGCATGTAACCTTGTCCGGCGGCCTGCGCTATGATCGCCCCAGCAACAGCGGTCAGACCGGTGCAACCCTGGAAAGCCACACCTCCAAGAGCTACAAGCTGAGCTGGGATATTACAGATAAGGATATCATTTATGCAGGACGCAGCGACTTCTTTATTCTGCCCAGCATGTATCAGCTGACCAACAGACAATACGGTAACGCATCCTTAAAGCCTGCTTACGGCCGTACCTCTACCATCGGCTACAGCAAGAGCTTTGATGACTATAATATCTTCACCTTTAACTGGTTTGAAACCAAAACCGAACGCGGTATAGGTCTTACCGCTGCCGGCTATGTTAACACCAAAGGCATGTCGCGTGGCTGGAACGCACAGTTCATGACACAGCTGGGCGAGCACTGGAATGCAAACCTCGGCTGGGGACATCTGTATCAGTACGAAGATGAGGATACCTACAGCTACGGCTATTCCCCGAAGGATCTGGCTACCTTCGCCGTATACTACGACTATGCCAAGGTTAAGGCAGGCCTCGACGGCTACTACTTCTTCCGTCGTGTAAATCCGAATTACCCGAACGGCTGGCCGGCAGATGATTATGCTATCTTCAATATGAGTGCAAGCTATGCGCCTACGAAGAATATCAATATCTACGCTAAGGTCAACAACCTGTTTGACAAGATGTATTCCGAGCGTACCCACGTTATTTATGCAACCGGCCGTCCCGGTGACTGGTATTCTATGCCGGGCCGTAGCTTCGTACTTGGTATGCAGGTTACCTTCTAATTTTAATTTCAGCTCTCTCATATTTTTCATACTCAGCTGCGGTGCTGCCATGGCAGTGCTGCGGCAACCTCAAAAAACTTATAAAAAACAGCTCCGGCATGCTCAGTGCATTCGGAGCTGTTTTCACCTGTAATTCTCTTGACCATACTATTACTATATAGCTTATAATAACAATAAAAATCAAAGGAGGCTGATTATGTCGGAACATTTATGTACCTTGTCGACAGGAGATAAGGTTTATTTTTACGATAAAAGCATAGTTATCTATTTTGCAGGAGCGCACAAAATCTTAAGTACCTCGCTTTATAACGGCGGCTACCATGATGATTACGCTGCCGTATATAATTATGATGCCAAGCAGGGAGCAGGCATGCCCTGCGAAATGCTGGCGGACACCTATGTGGAGCACATGCGCCTTGTATCCAAGCGCCTGGCGCTGGACCCGGACAAGGTGAGTGGTATGGGCACGGCGGCAAGCATGGAAAATGCCGTGATAGAAACCATGAGCTTTAAGGAGCTTACCGTGACCGCCATCGTAACCGGCGGCATTGAAACAAACGGCGGGCGCGCAGGTGACCCTGCGGATTACTATAAGCCGCAGCCTAAGCCGGTGAAGTACGGTACCATCAATATTATGCTGCTGTTGGACTGCGACATGCCGGAAGGCGTAATGGCGCGCGCCCTGGTGACCTGCACCGAGGCCAAGACTGCCGCCATTCAGGAGCTGCTGGAGGGAAGCAAATACTCCAACGGTATTGCTACCGGCTCCGGCACGGACCAGACGATTATAATCGCCAACAGTGCAAGCGAGCTGTACATGGAGGGAGCAGGCAAGCACTCCAAGCTGGGCGAGCTTATCGGCAAGACCGTGAAGAACGCAGTTAAAAAAGCGCTCGCCAAGCAATCAGGCCTCACTCCCGCAAAGCAGCACGACGTTTTCCGCCGCCTCAAACGCTTTGACATCAAGCCGGGCGATATGTGGCAGGCATACAGTGCGCAGGATGCTACGGTAGTAAAGCCTGAATATCTGCTGGCAGCCGAAAGGCTGGCTAAAGAAGATATAATGCTGGTATATACTTCGCTCTATGCGCACCTGTTGGACCAGCATTTGTGGGAGCTTATCAGCGCTAAGGAAATGCAGCTGGCAGGGCAGAAGCTGCTGCAGGCTATTGCAGAACAATATAATGTTGAAGCTGAGATTATAAATGAAGGCACTTTGGCTTCTATGCTGGCCTCCTGGCAGCAGCAGTTTAACAAAATTATCGCTGAGCGGTTGCATCCGACTGCAAAAGAGAGCTAGTTTCAGGTGAGAAAAATATAAATATACACTTGACCTTATAGCGGCAATATAGTGTATATTATGGTTGTAATCAAAGGAAGCGAGGTGAATAATATGCATCCGAAATTTGAAATTCCGACTGATCCGCACGGCAAGCATCGTTATGAAAGCGCTATGAAGCATGTAGAGGCTGCTAAAAAGGCAGGCAAATCCAGCGACGAAATCCATGCTATCTTCAAAAAGGTAATGGAGTTCAATCCGATGGACATTGAGTCCATTCCGCAGGATGAAGCACATGCTAAGTATCGCACTGCCATGGTGCATATGAAAAAAGCACTGGAAAGCGGCAAGAGCGCGGACGAAGCGCATGAGGTTTTCCGCAGAATCATGAATGGTGAGACTAGCGGTCACTGCCACCACAGCAAATAAGGCTGAAAGCAAAAGCATCGTAGGCTATTGAGGTAGCTTACGATGCTTTTTTTTGCAGAGATGTTTTATCAAGCTTGCTCTGTTGCGTGCATTTCTTTTTCTAATTTTTCTATATCCTCTATGGATAACTTGGTAAGTTCAGAGATTTCTTGCAGAGAATAACAGCCCTTAGCCAGCATGAGCGTAGCAATTGCATTTTTTTCTTCAGCTTTGCCTTCAACTCTACCCTCAGCTTTACCCTCGCGTCTTTCGTCTAACAAACGTGCTTCCAAAAGCATAAATTCTCGCCTCACTTTCGTATCAAGCTTCAGATAGCTGATTTCATCATCTATTTGCTTGGTGAAATCGCTATTTATAACGTGGTTATTGACATAATCATAAAAGCTTTTGATGTCTTTAGAGATGTTGCCATGAGTACCCTGAGTGTTTAAAATTATGGTAGTTGCTTCATCGGGAAGCTCCAGCTCCAAATCCTCTAGACAACGTTTTTTAAAGGTATAAACATAATTTCCTTTGGCAAAAAAGTCAAAGACACAGATAAAAATTACATAGGTTGGTGGTAACAGGTCATATTCCTGGCTGTTTTGCAGCAAGTCGATGTCTAACAACGCTTGATAATAGCGAGTACGCTTGGGCAGCACATGTTTTTTGGTATCAGGATTCTTATTGTTTTTTACCTGCATTTCCAAATTATAATGTGTGTTTCTATCGTCTGCTACAATGATGTCCAAACGGATGCCGCGGCTTGTGTATTCAGGCTCAAGGGATTTTTCTGCCTCTAGATAGTTGATATCGGCAATCTTAATCTGCAGTAATTCCTCCAAAAGATGAATGCAGATACGCTTGCGTGACATAACCTTTTTGAAGATAAAGTCATTTTGAATTGTCAGGTTTTCAAATTTTGTTGCCAGGTTTTTCATATGTTTCCTCCTTTGATTATAGCATAAAGTCGAGCAAAAATATATAAGAGAGCAGATGTAAAAAAAGGCGCCTGCCGAAAGCTCGACAGGCGCCACTGGTCCGCATGACCAGGCATAAGCTCCGCAAAATTGCGGCTACTCATGCAACTAAGATAATTATAGCATAGGCAAAGAATAAAAACAATAGTTCGATAAAAGAAAAGTGATATTGCGTAAAATAATTTATAAAAATTTTATAAAAGCAAGACAAGATAGACAGATATCGTCCAATTCATATGATAAGATTATATTAAAGCAGAAGTCAAAAAGCTTTGGCAACGCGAGAAGTTCGCAAAAAGGGCTTTTGTTTTACCCTGATATCTGTAATGCCGGGTGTGATGGCTTAAAAGATATCTTAATTATTGAAGGGAAGGTGTTTGAAAATGAGAACAACAGGAAAATTTGCGGCAGCAATCCTCAGCGCAATTATTATGGCTAATGGCTTGAGCCTGCCTATGGCTTATGCTGCGCCGTCAAGCCGCTATGTAAATGTGGATGAAAAGTACGACCCGTTTGCAGAAGAAGAAATGCCTGCTAAAGAGGCAGATCCTTCGAAGCTGACCTTTAAGGAAAGACTTGCGCTGCAGCAAAAAGAGGAGCAGGTTGCTGCTCAAAAGGTAACAATTGCGAATGTTATGCCGGGACATATTTATATCCCTAAAAAAACCATGCTTAACGTTGAGCTTATCGAGCCTGCAAACTCTAAAACTCACAAGAAAAATCAGCAGGTGGAGTTCAAGACTACTGAAAACCTGATAATCAACGGTGTTGTAGTTATTCCGAAGGGTACTGTCGGTATGGGTTATGTATATGAAGTGCAGAAGGCAGGCGGCTTTGGCAGAAAAGGTGTACTGCGTATTGCAGGCAAGGAAATCAAGACGTTGAATAATGTAAGCGTTCCGTTGAGAAAAGGCCTTGAAGGAAAGGGCAAAACCGATGGCGGTGCTGTGGCTGTTGCTGCTGCGGTTAGCCTGGTGGGCGGTCTTTTTATGAAGGGCAGCAATATCAACTATCCGGCCGGTACTGATTTTCAGGTAGAGGTTAGGGATAATGTGGATTTGGGCGTAACTCCGGAGGAGCTGAAGGATGCTATGAATCCCAATATTCCACATGGTCAGGAAATCGTTATTGAAGTTAAATAAGATATCTGAGCGAATTAAGGGTTAACCTTTCGTGCTTTGGCGAATCTGCGCAGGCTTTGTGCTTGCGCAGATTTTTGTATATAGCTTTATCCTATGATTGCTATCAAGTTTTTTTCAGAGAATTGAGATAGTTCTTCACACAGAACTACCCGCTATACGGGTGCGCATTTATTTAAGGATGAGTTTTATTTTAAATTCATTTTTCAGGCAGATTGCTTGTAACTGCAGTCGCGTTTTTCAAATCATTTTTGGCAGGAAATTTTATTCCGCCAGCGAATAAATATGAATATAGACAGATTTGAGAAGGAGGAATAATATGTCTGGCAAATCATTACCGAAGCCTTCCTCAAAGACAGCTTTGAACAAAAAATATCAGCTTCTTGCTATAGAAACAAAGGGACGTCTTGATACAGCTACTGAAAATGGCAGAGCAAATATTAATCTGCTTCAGAAATACTATAATGCTTTTTCCAATTTGTATGGCGCTATTATCCTTGACGATGCATGGGATATATTTAAAATACTTGAAAAGAAAAAAATCACAAAAAAGCAGATTCTGAAAAAGGACTTTCTGTTTTTTTCGGAAGTGGCCAGATATGAGGCACATAACTATTTTGTGTTGGAGATAGATGAGCTATATGAGGCTGAAGAACGTGGCAGTGCCGCCAGACGTTTTATTCTGAATAAAAAGCTTTATAAAAAAGGATATTCAAGGTTCGACTCTTATTATCGGCTTGCTGATGAGCAATTAAATCATCCATTATGCGTTTTGGATAGGGATGAACTGCTTTCATGGAACGAGTCGGAGATGCTTTGGCGTTCTGCTGAAGGAGCTGCGTTAAAGCTGTTTGTCGAAAACCTTAGCGTTGACAACAAATCCGTAAACCAAGATATTAATGGAGAGAAGATTGCGGGTAAGCTCTTAAAAGACTTTATCTTTTGGCATGATAGTGAAAAATTTGCCTACTCATATGCTAAGCGGGAATGGGAAAAGAAAGAGCTGGAAGAATACCAGAACGTAGACGAATCCGAGAAAATACTTAGGTTGATAGAGCAATATATTAATAGTGCAGTGCTGTATACCGAGATAAATAAGCAAATATATTTTGTATTAAAAGATTTGCAAGAAGTCGGTGTATGCTTGACGGAGCAGCAGTTCAAAACATTTTTACAACTATATAGTGACTTTTCAAATAGCAGTCGTAAATGGCCTTTATGTGGTTGGCAACCAGTTGAACTTAGCAATCTGTATAAAAATTTTTCAAAGCCGGCTATTTCATTCGGCAAAAATATGCAGCGGGCATTTGAGGATGGAACCTTAAATAAGGATGAGTTAATAGAAGAAATTAGACAACTTGGTATTGATGTGATAGATATGTAAAGCGGGTGAGAATACTGCTATGAATCATGAAAATAATTTATCCAAGCCAACCGCATAACAGCACAGCATTACAAGGCGTTCTACCGAACTGCGGTAGAACGCCTTCACTCTTCCTCCGCCATCTATGCTATAATAATATGTAGAAAAACCAACGTGAGGAGCGATTATCATGAAATACGTTGCCTGTTACGGCGATTCTCTGGTGCAGGGCTTTCCCTTCGGCCCACGCTATTCCTGGACCGCTCAGGTGGAAAAGCTGACGCAGATTAAAATGCTCAACTACGGCGTCTGCGGTGACTGCTGCGATGACATCATCTACCGCATGCGCCAGTATGCGCTGCCGGAATATGTGCATCACGTTATCTTCCTCGGCGGTGCCAACGACATTCTGCAGGGACGCCGCCTTGAGGATATCAGCCGCGATTACAAGCGTGTGCTGGAGTGGTGCGAGGAGAAGCAGTACAGCCTGTGCGTAGTGCTGCCATTTATCAGTACGGAGCAGGCGCTAAACCGCCAGCTGCTGAACCTGCGGCAGGAGGCAGAGCATATCTGCGGCGGCAAGGCCTTTCTGCTGGATTTGCAGCCTGCCATCGGCCTGGATGCCGGGGCACGCTTCAAGGCCTACGTTGACGGCATTCATCCCGAATCTCAGACATATGAGGCGATGGGAAGCTATGCAGCGCCGCTGATCTGGAAGTGGCTGAAGGACGAAAAAGAGGCTTAGAAAAATTTTTGAAGGTGACAAGTAAAAATACTTGACAAGCATCGCTTTATGCTTTATACTTACATAGTCGACTAAATTTCGAGAGGGATAAATATGTCAGCAGAAGAAATTTTTGCGCAGCGTATGCGCTTAGGCAGGCTCTTTGATATTTACGGCGGTCTTCTGACAGCTAAGCAGAAGCAATGCCTGGGACTGTATTTCTATGACGACTTGTCTCTGAGCGAGATTTCGGAGGAGCTGGGCGTTTCGCGCCAGGCTGTCCATGACCTGCTCAAGCGTGTTGAGCAGCTGCTAGAACGATATGAAGCATCACTGAAGGTGCTAAGCCGCGAGGAGGAGCTGCACGCCAAGCTGCAGCAGGCAATAGATTTGCTGGAAACTCCGGAAGCTGCTAAAAAAGACGAGGCCGTGCAAATGCTGAAAGAGCTTTGCAGTGAAGGTAGGTAGATAGAATGGCATTTGAAAGTTTATCTGAAAGATTACAAAATGCATTAAAGATGTTCCGTGGCAACGGCAAGCTGACTGAGGAAGATTTAAAGGCTCCTATGCGCGAAGTGCGTATGGCGCTTTTAGAGGCCGACGTTAACTTCAAGGTTGTTAAGGACTTTGTAGCCAAGGTTAAAGAGCGCGCTGTTGGTGAAGCGATCGGCGAAGGCCTGAATCCGCATCAGCAGATTATCAAGATTGTTAACGAAGAGCTGATTGAGCTTTTGGGCGGTACCCAAAGCAAGCTCACTGTTGCTCCCAAACCGCCGACAGTTATTATGCTGGTTGGTTTGCAGGGCGCAGGTAAAACCACTACCGCCGGTAAGCTGGCCAACTACCTGAAGCGCAAGCACAAAAAACCGTTGCTGGTTGCAGGCGACGTTTACCGTCCTGCTGCTATTACCCAGTTGCAGGTTTTGGGCGAGCAGCTGAATGTGCCGGTATTTACTCTGGGCGACAAGGTTTCTCCTGTAGAAATCGCTCAGAAGGCCATGGAAAAAGCACATAGCCTGGCATACGATACGGTAATCATCGATACCGCAGGCCGCTTACATATAAATGAAGAGCTGATGGAGGAGTTGCGCAACATTAAGGGCGCTGTTCATCCTCAGGAAATTCTGCTGGTTGTAGATGCTATGACCGGTCAGGACGCAGTAACCGTTGCCGAGAGCTTTGACAAGGAATTGGGCATTGACGGCCTGATTGTTACCAAGCTCGATGGTGATGCCCGCGGTGGTGCGGTGCTTTCCGTAAAGGCTGTTACCGGCAAGCCGGTTAAGCTGATTGGTTTGGGCGAAAAGCTGGATGCTCTGGAGCCTTTCCATCCGGATCGTATGGCTTCCCGTATCCTGGGCATGGGCGATATCCTGACTCTGGTAGAAAAAATCCAGTCTACAACAGACCTCGCCAAGGCACTGGAGATGGAGAAAAAGCTGCGTAAGGATGAATTTACCTTAGAGCAGTTCCTGGACCAGATGCAGCAGGTTAAAAAGCTGGGTTCTCTGGAAACCATCTTAGGCTTAATCCC
>CAKQHU010000005.1 GCA_934234275.1 uncultured Phascolarctobacterium sp. | reverse complement strand
GTTTTATCTATTCCGCGTGATACGAAGGTAGTGCTTCCGGGACACAAGGATCCGGAAAAAATTAATGCGGCCTATGCCTATGGCGGAGCTGTGATGGCAAAGCAGACCGTGGCAAATCTGCTGCGTGTGCCTATCCATTATTATGCGTTGGCAAACTGGCGCGGCTTTATTGATGTTGTAAATTTAATCGGCGGCGTAGATATTTACGTAGACAAGGATATGTATTACGAAGATCCTTATGCTGATCTGGTTATTGATATCAAGCATGGCTACCAGCATATGGATGGTGAAACTGCCGGTAAATATGTGCGCTTCCGCAAGGATGAGCTTGGTGATATCGGACGCGTGCAAAGACAGCAGAAATTCCTGAAGGCAGCTGCTGAGCAGATGTTTTCCGTGCAAAATGTGGGCAAAATAAGCAGTCTGTTGGCAACGCTGGACAAATATGTAGAAACAGATCTTAATACCTTGACGATGCTTAAGGCTGCCAACAGCTTTAAACTGTTTGGTGATGACAAGCTGCGCAGCTGTATGCTTTATGGCAAATTTGACGATAGCTCCGGTGTAAGCTATTGGAATGCCGAGCAGGCTGACGTAAACAAATCCTTGGATGAGCTTGGTATACCTTATCTTAAAGATGAGGAAGATACCGCAACAGAAGCAGAAGAAGAGCCGAAGGAGCATCTGCAGCCTAAGGATAGAGATGAATTGGAAAAAGAAGCAAAGCTTGCTGAAAAGGCAAGCAATAATTAAGGAGGATGTTTAATGGAAACTAAAGACATTGCACAAAAAATTGCGGCTGCGGCCAATGACAAAAAAGCAAAGGATATACTTTTATTAAATATGGAGGGCTTATCTCCCGTTACCGATTTTTATGTAATCTGCAGTGCCGGCAACAGCACTCTGGTTAAGGCAATTGCTGATAATATCGAGGATAAGCTGGCAGAAGCAGGTGTGCATCCTACACACAAGGAAGGCTATGCCGACGCACGTTGGGTACTGTTAGATTACGGTGATGTTGTTGCTCACGTTTTCCTGGAGGAAGAACGCGATTTTTATAACTTAGAGCAGCTGTGGGCAGATGCTCCGTCTGAAAGCTTTGTGGAGAATACGGATGATTGATAATAAAAAATTCAGCAGAAGCAAGAAGGCTCCTGTTGTTACTAACAATACCAAATACCGTCCCGGTGATGTAGTCAGTTTAAAGGTTGTGCGTGCGAATGAAAGTGCAGCCTTCCTTGACGCAGGCACCGGTAATACCTCTGACGATATCATGCTGCATAAGCTGCAGCAGACTTCTGAGGTTAATATTGGCGATGAGGTAAAGGTATATCTTTATCTTGATCCCAGCAAGCGTCTTACAGCCAGCATGAAGCTGCCGAAGATGCGTGAAGGCCAATTAGGTTATGTACGTGTGCTGAGCGTTACCCGTGACGGCGGCTTCGTTGATATCGGCGCAGAGCGTGGTGTGTTCCTGCCCTATAGCCAGATGCGCGGCCATGTAAACCCAGGTCAGCTCGTGTGGGTAAGACTGTATCGCGATAAGAGCGGCCGTCAGGCTGTGACGATGCGCGTAGAAGAGGATATGGTGAAGGCTTCCAAGCCTGCAGAAGGCTTGAAAATTGGTGATAAGGTTACCGGTACGATTTACAACATTCTGCCGGAAGGCTTCTTCCTCTTTACCAACCAACGCTTTATTGCTTTCCTGCATCGCAGTGAAGTGCCTGGTGGCAGACTTGATTTCGGCCAGGAGGTTACCTGCCGTGTAACCTATCTGCGCGAGGATGGACGTATTAACGTTTCTATGCGTCTGCAGAAGGAGAATGCACTTGTTGCGGATGCTCAGGATATCTATGATTTCCTGGTGAAGCGTAATGGCAGCATGCCTTACTGCGATTCTACGCCGCTGGAGATTATTAAGCAGAAGTTTGGTATCAGCAAGGCTGCCTTCAAGCGTGCTTTAGGCCATCTGATGAAAGAGGGCAAGGTGCGTCAGGAGAACGGCTGGACCTATCTGACGGAAGGCCAGCAAGAAAAGTAAACTTAATATTTTAGGCATAAAAAAACCTGTTAGCTGAGTTTCAGCTAACAGGTTTTAATTATCTCAGTCTGAAGGTGAAGGGTAAGCGCAAATAGCAGCGAACCTTTTGACCGTTAGTACCGACAGCGCTGGTGAAGCGCCATTTATAAGCGGCATTGATACCTGCCTGGTCGAGGTTAGCGTTACCGCTGGAGCTTACGAGGGTAACCTCATCAACAGTACCGTTGGTATTGACCAGAAGGCGTACAACGCCTGAACCGGTGATGCCTGCATTGCGTTCTGCAGCAGGATATACAGGGTCAATCTTGCGGATAATACGCGGCATAACAGCTACAGCGCCGTTACCGTTGCCGGAACCGTAACCGCTGCCATTGCCTGTGCCGTGGCCGCTGCCGTTACCGCCGCCGCTGCCGGAGCCTGTGCCGGGACCGATACCGCTGCCGTGTCCGCTGCCCTGACCGGTGCCGCTGCCTTTACGGGCAACCTTTTTTACAGCAGATTTTTTATGTACAGGTTGAGGCTTATTGTCATCGTTTTTCCAGATGGTGTCCGGATCCGGTGTAGGCTCTTCCTGCACATCTTCTTCAGTAGAGTTTTCTTCGTCGTTTGCATTACTGTCTTCGATGTCGGCATCATTGCCGCCACCGCCGCCACCGCCGAACAGTGATACCTCTACGATATCGTTAGCGGGCGGATGCGATAAATTAAACAGTCCGACGAAGCTTACGAAAAGTAAGATAAAAATATGTGTTACGATAGAACCGATAAAACCGATTCTACTGCGTTGACCAGAATTCATTATTTACCAGCTCCATCCGTTGCCAAACCAAAGCGGGTAATACCTGCGCCTTTAAGTTTATCAATAAGTTCAATAACACGACCGTAATCAACATCCTTGTCTGCTCTGATAACAATAGCAAAACGAGGATTGTTTTTTTGCTCGATTGAGGATTGGGTTATTAAAGATTGGATATCTGTCGGCGCATCGCCAAGATAAAGATTGCCGTCGTTTTTCAGGGTTACAGCGAAGGTAGTCGTTGTATCCGTAGCAGCATGTGCTGCCTGCGGCAGCTTTACGGGAATAGTTTTCAGGTCGATCATGTACATGGTGCTGAGCATGAAGAATACCAGCAGGAAGAACATGATATCGATCATAGGAATAATAATAAGCTCCGGTGTTTTTCTGTCACGTACATTGCGCAGCTGCATTATTTACCACTCCTTGTTTCTGCTTCGAGAAGAGCACTGAAGCATTGCTCCATGTCGGTAATCATATTATCCATACGATGGGCAAAATAAGAGTGTGCGCACAAGGAAAGAATAGCTACGCAAAGACCGGTAGCAGTAGCGATAAGTGCTTCGCCGATACCGCCGGTGATGGCGATAGGAGCGCCGGATTCCAGGTTGAAGATACTGAAGGCACCAATCATACCTACGATGGTACCGAGCAGGCCAAGCAACGGGGACATAGTAACGATAATAGCAAGATAGTCCAGTTTATTTTTCAGTTTAGCAATGAAAATACCTGCCTGGCTTTCCAAAAATGCTTTTTGTTGTTCTCTGCCATCGGTGATTTTAGCTGCATCAGCAACGATTTTAGCGCATTCGCCGTTAGCTGCTTCTGCTAATTGAAGAGCTTCTTCTTTTTCGTCAGCTCGTAAAAGCTCGCAATACTTAGCGGCAAAGACTTGACCACTGTCTTCTGCCTTGTAGAACAGAAAACGCTCAATAGCAATAGCGATTACTGCGATTGAACAGAAAAGCAGCGGCCACATAACGAGACCGCCTTTGTGAAAATACATGATTGTTTGTTGAATTGCTTCCATGAATTGCCTCCTAAAAATACTCATCATAAAAATTTTTTTTGGCAGCAGCAACTGCCATAGCTTGTTTTGAAAAATATTACAAGCTAAACTGTGTTAATTTATAGTATATATTATCAATATACAAAATGCAAGAGGTTGAGGAAGATAATTAGCTGAAAGTGTTTAGAATGTAACAATGTTGACTTGCAGACAAGGTTATGGTATAATTTTGGCTAATAAAATTTTGACTAATATATATAAATTAATAATATCAAGCTATCAGGTGTCTGATAAAGACTTAATAAGTAAGCAGGTGTAAAGCCTGCGCTGTCACGCAGCTGTAAAGTGGAGCAAGCCTTAATATGTCACTGGGAAACTGGGAAGGCAAGGCTTGCGAGGAAACTGAGCCAGAAGAATTGCCTGAATTAGTTCAAATTAAGTGTACTGCGAGCGACAGGAGACTGATGAGAGATTAGTGCGTCTTTCTGTCATATTGCAGAAGGACGTTTTTTCTTGCCGAAATAATATAGAACGTCCGTTATAATCATGCTTTTAGCCGGAGCCGCACGCGAAACTCGGACAGCTCGGCGGCAAAGGTTAAAAAATAAATTTGATGAGGTGTATGAGTATGTTGAAAAACAAAAAAGCATTGGCTATGTCAGTGCTGTGTGCCATTGCAAGCGTAGGCTTTGTGGTATCTGCAAGTGCAGAAACTATGCATGGCAATCTGGATGAAGTTGTTGTTGAAGGCAGTAAGGATGAACTGCCCGGCGGTCTGGCAAAAGAAGCTGTAACCATTGGTATGGTTGGCAAGCAGGACATTATGTCTGCTCCGATGACTGTCAGCGAAATCAGCAATAAAACTATTGAAAAATTTACGACTCCTAATGGTGGTATTAGTGATGCACTGTCTCTTGATCCGTCTGTAAGAGCTGATCGTGGCGGCACATACACTGATATTTCTATTCGTGGTATTTACCAATCTGGCCACAGCTACTATGTAAATGGTATTCCCGGTCTGCTGTGCCAGGAAAATATTCCTTATTTCTGGGCTGACAGCATCAGCGTTATTTCCGGTCCTAGCTTGGGCCTGAATGCTACTCCTCTGTCCGAAGCTGCTGCCGGTACTGTTAATATTCAATCTAAGGCTGCTACTTCTGACGGTAATGCTAATCTGAAGGTTGCTTATCGCGGCGGTTCCTCTATGCAGGAAGCTATCGATGTAGGCCGTCGTTTTGGTGAAAATGACCGCTATGGTGTCCGCATCACTGCAAGCAATATCAATGGCGATACTGCTATTGATGGCGAAAACCTGGAGCAACAGGCATTTTCTTTGAACCTGGATCAAAAGACCGATAAATCCACTAGTAACTTATTGGTTATGTATGACCATACCGATCATAAAGGCGGTACCGGTGCTATCAGCTTTGGCTCTGGCGTAACCTCTCTGCCGACTGCTCCTGATAGCAGCAAAATTTATAAACCTGATTGGTCTTATAATGAATATGATAACTGGATTGTAGCCTTGAACCACGAGCAAAAGCTGAATGATAATTTAAATGTATATTTCAATGCAGGTTATCATCGTGAAGACTGGTATGGCTATGTTGATGGCAATCCTACTGTTATTGACAACAAGGGTAATTTTAACATTAGTATGACCAATTATCCCTTGAATTTAACTAAGAAAATTGTAGGAACCGGGTTGAAAGGTAAATTCAACATCGGTTCTGTAGAAAATGAATATTTAGTTGGTGTAGATAAAACCTGGTATACCTATGCATTGAGCAATAACAATGCATGGAATGGCGGTGCCGGCAAATGGACAGGAACCGGTAACCTGTATCAGCCGAACCACTGGCCTTCCCTGCCGAGACCTTCTTTTGATCCTGCACATAACCAAAGAGCACAATTGACCGGCTGGCATTTGGTAGATACCATGAAAGCACTGGATGACAAGCTGCAACTGACCTTAGGCTTGCATGGTCATAAGGTTAAAAAGGTTATGAAAGATAATTCTCATCAAGATTCTGACGCTATCTGCCCGACCTTTGCAGTAAGCTATAAGGTATCTGATAATGTAACCGTTTATGCTGACCATACTGAAAGCTTCGGTAGCGGTAGCATGGTATCTCTTGGCAGAGGTTATGCGAACGAAGGCGAAATGCTTGATCCTGCAAAGACCAAACAAAATGAGATTGGCGTTAAAGTAAAAACTGGTGATTTCCTGAATACCTTTACTGCCTTCAAGATTACTCAGGCCAATAACATTGATAAGGTAATTGGCGGTCTTAAATATTTGGTACAAGACGGCGAACAGGAAAATAAAGGCTTTGAATGGGCTTTCACCGGCCAACTGGCTAAAAAATGGGATTTGATTGGCGGTGCTATGTACCTGAATGCTGAAGATTATAAGGGCAATAAAGTCAATGGTGCTTCCAAGTGGTCCGGCACTGTAGGTGCTATTTATCATCCGACAGAAGAACTGTCCTTTATCGGCAGAATGACTTACCTTGGTTCTACTTCTATTAATAATGGTGCATTGGATGTTCCTTCCTATGCTAAGTACGATTTAGGTGCTTCCTACAAGACCAAATTGAACAATACACCGGTAACCTTTGATCTGATGTGCTACAACCTAGCTGGCAAAGATTACTGGAGCGCTCGTTCTGGCAGCAGCGGTTTATGCTTGGGCGCACCGCGTACCGTAGTATTCTCTGCTAACTTTGAACTTTAATTAAGGGTTTTAATCATAACAGATGGGGAGCTTCCCCATCTGTTTGATTATTTTTAGGTATAGATGATGAATTTTGCAATAACGGCACAAATAAAAAATATAAAAGTAAAGTATCTTCTGCTGTTACTGTTTCTGACCATGCTTTGCATGATTATTTTGGGCTTGAAGTTAGGCTTTATTTCCTTGGCATGGACAGAGATAGTAGAAATATTATTGATAAAAGCGGGGCTTTTAGCGGCAACAGATATAAGCAGTGACCTTGTTGATGTTGTCTGGATACTGCGTATGCCACGTATTATTCTTGCAGCCTGTGTTGGCATGGGCTTAACGCTTTCCGGTATTATCATGCAGGCCGTGGTAAAAAATCCTTTGGCGGACCCGTATATTTTGGGCGTATCGTCAGGAGCGTCACTGGGAGCGACCTGCGCTATATTCTTAGGCTTGGGAGCTTTCCTAGGTGCGCAGGCTATCGGAATTTGTGCATTTATTGGAGCATTCGCCATATCCTTGCTGGTAACCTATATTGCTGATAATTCGCTTAGCAAATCTGCCTCTAATCTGTTGCTTGCCGGTATGGCAGTGAGTGCAATCTGCGCCAGCCTGTCCAGCTTAATCGCATTTGTCGGACGTAATAAGGAAGGCATGGAAGCGATAACCTACTGGCTGATGGGTAATGTTGCCAATGCCAAGCTGGGCAATGTACTGATTTTAGCAGTTGTAGTTGTTTGTCTGGCGGGCTACTTTATGACGCAGACGCGCATTTTAAATCTTATGCTTACGGGCTATGATTCGGCGATGACTTTGGGCGTTGATTTAAAAAGATACATCAAGCGCTACCTGCTGTTAAATGGTCTTTTAGTCGGTTTTATCGTTTTTAATTCCGGTACGATTGGCTTTATAGGCCTTTTGATTCCGCATTTTGTACGCTTGATTTTTGGTTCTAATCATAAAAAGCTGCTGCCTGTGGCAGTCGCCTTTGGTGGCTTGGTGACCGTAGTGATGGATATTTTGTCACGAACCTTAATCAACGGCATCGATATTCCCTTGGGTGTTGTCTTTTCTCTGATTGGAGCACCTTGCTTTATTTACATGATGCTTAAACAAAATTACAGATTTGGAGCTAAATAAAATGGATATAAAAGTAGAACGCTTAAAGGTGCAGTTTGGCGACAGAGAAATTCTCAAAAATATTTCTCTGGATTTTCCCAAGCAGAAATTTACAGGTATTATCGGTCCTAATGGCAGCGGTAAAAGTACCATGCTCAAATGTATATATCGTGTATTGGAGCCTGACAGCGGTGTTGTTTATCTTAATGGCAAGCCGCTAAATCAGTATACTGTCAAGCAAAGCGCGCAGCTGCAGTCGGTTTTGGCACAGCATAACTATTATAATTTTGATTTTGAAGTGCTTGATGTTGTGCTCATGGGACGCAGTCCCTACAAAAATTCTATGGAAGACGATAACGCAGAAGATTACGCTATTGCTAATGAAGCCTTGCGGGTAGTTGGCATGGAAGAATTTGCGCACAGCAGCTTTTCTCTGTTGAGTGGCGGTGAGCAGCAAAGGGTTATGCTGGCGCGTGCGCTGACGCAGCAGACAGAATGTCTGATTTTGGATGAGCCGACGAATCATCTGGATATCAAATATCAGCTGCAGCTGCTCAATATCATCAGCAGTCAGGGCTTTACTGTTGTTGCTGCCTTGCATGATTTGAATATTGCTGCCATGTATTGTGATGAAATAATTGCAATGAAAAATGGTCAGGTATTAGGCCAGGGAACGCCTGAGGAGCTTTTAAACAGTGAATTTATCAGCGAATTATTTGAAGTTGAAGCTGATGTTTTGCGTAAAGCGGATGGCAAGCTTTTGATTGCATATAAAAATTGAGGTCAGTATGGAGCGAATAAAAACAGTAGGTACAATAACAGGAGTGCTGCTTCTTGCCTGCGGTATTTTAAATTTTACTGTTGGCATGGGCACTATCTATATAGGCTTTCAGCAGACAGCTCAAATACTTTGGCAAATTTTTCAGGGAACGGCTAACGGCAACATCCTGGCTGACGTTATCTATTATCTGCGCTTGCCAAGATTGGTTTTGGCAGCGGTGGTTGGATATGGACTTAGTATAACAGGCTGTGTTATGCAGGCTGTTATGCGCAATTCCCTGGCAGATCCTTATTTGCTGGGTATTTCCTCCGGCGCCGGCTTAGGTGCCGTTATCGCAATAATCTTAGGCTTTACCAATATTGCCGGTTTTGATGCCATTGGCTGTTTTGCGTTTTTGGGAGCTTTTGCCGTGACCATATTTATCGTTTTGCTTTCCTTAAGATTCGGTAAATCAGGTACAACGGCAATACTTCTTTCCGGTATGGCTTTGAACGCAGTTTGTGCGGCAGGAATCAGCCTTTTGATTTCTATTTATGCTGATGCGGAACGTATTCAAAGCGTAACCTTTTGGCTGATGGGCAGCTTGCAGACAGCAGATTGGCATAATACAGGTACATTATTGGCTGTAGTATTTTTTATCTCGATATATTTTGTTAAGAATTCACGCATTCTCAATTTAATGCTGTTGGGCGATGAGGTATCCGTAACCTTAGGCTATGATTTGTCGAAAATGCGCCGAATTTACATTTTGCTTTGTGCGCTGATTGTAGGCTTGATTGTTTATAATTGCGGTATTATCGGATTTGTCGGTTTGGTAATTCCTCATATAGCACGCTTGCTTTGCGGCGGTAATTATAAAAAGGTTCTGCCTATGAGTGCGGTGCTTGGTATGCTGTTTATGGTCTGTGCCGATGTTATCAGCAGAACGATTATGGAAGGCTCTGAGGTGCCTATAGGTGTTGTTGTATCGGTTATTGGTGCGCCAATCTTTATTTATTTGTTAATCAGTAAGAATTACGGGTATGGTAAGCGATGAAAAAATATATTATCAGTAGTCTTATTATTGCGCTTGCCTGCAGTACTTTGGGCTGTCAAAGCCTTGATAAGCAGCAGGCAAAGCAGCAGGATAAACCAGTGGTGGTCAACAATATCAATGTTGATAACTATTACGTCAAAGGGCCCAATAAGCAGGTCTTTGACAAGGCGCCGCAACGAGTGCTTGTAATTGGTGAAAATGAGACGGAAACGCTGCTGGAGCTTGGCGCGGGCCCGAATATTTTAATGGCTGTTGCCCAAAATAGCAGAAAGTATGCTATGCGTCAGGAAAACTGGGAAGCGTTTCAAAAAATAAAGAAATGTCCCAGCGGTTATCTGAATATGGAATATGTTACAAGTGTGCATCCTGATTTGATTATTGCCCAGCAATGTGTGTTTATCCGTAATCGTTTGAATAACACCGATTACTGGAACGAGCGTGGTGTAAAAACGCTTGTGCCCTTGAATACCAATACTCCAAGCAAGCATATCATCAAGGAAACGGTAGATAAGGAAATGCAGTTTGTCCGCGATTTGGGTGCGGCTTTGCGAGTTGATGCTAAGGCTGAAGCGGTTGTAAACAGTACATATAAAACGATTGATGATATTAACAAGGTAAATGCTTCTTATGCTAAGCCGAAGGTTATGATTGTGGAGTTTATAAGCTCGATGATCAGTTATGATAATACGAAATTAGTCGGTGATATGGTAAGCAGAATCGGTGGCAAGGTTGCGGAAACACCGCCTGTCATAGGCTTTGAGAATGTTGTCAAAGAGAATCCGGATGTGTTGTTTGTTGTATGCAGTCATGCCGATTACGGCGAGTGCATTACAAAGCTTACGGAAAACCCTGCTTTGCAAAATTTGCCCTGTATCAAAAATAAACGTACCTACAGTATTCCTCTGCGTTTTACCTACGGAACAGGCTGCCGTACGGAGGATGGCCTAAAATTTTTGGCAGAGCGCATGTATCCTGGTATAGAGATTAAGTGAAGCGGTTATAACTGAATATATAAGCGAGAATAGAACTCCGGAAATTCAAAGGCTTACTTTTGGGTGATCGGAGTTTTTCTCATTCATCTGCTTATCTCTTGCAGACTTCATTAGAATGTTATATAATTTATCTAATCCAGATTATACAAATCACGATTAGATAAAAGAGGTGAGTAAGATGTTTATTGGCCGTGAGGAAGAACTGAAATTTTTAGAGGAACGCTATAATAGTGCGGATGGTCAGCTTGTAGTGCTTTACGGCAGAAGACGTGTAGGCAAAACAGAGTTGCTGCGGCAATTTTGTCAAGATAAAGAGCACATTTTTTATACTTGCACAGAAATCATTGATGACAAACAGCTTGAAGCGTTTAGTCAGCGATTATTGGAAAAGAATCAGCAGGCGGCAAAATATATTACACGCTTCAGTGATTGGGAGCAGGCCTTGCTCAGTATAACGGAGCTGGCAAAAGATAAAAAAATAGTTGTAGTTATTGACGAATTCCCCTATATGGTTAAGGGGAACAACGCTATTCCTTCTATTTTGCAAAAGCTGTGGGATGAGGTTTTAAAGCAGTCTAACGTAATGCTGATTTTGTGTGGCAGTGCAATGTCATTTATAGAAAAAGAAGTTTTAGCAGAGAAAAATCCGCTTTATGGACGTGCTACGGGAATTTTAAAAATGCAGGCAATGGATTTTTATTCTGCTCAACAGTTTTTTCCTAATTACAGCATTGAGGATAAGATTACTGCCTATGCAATTTTGGGCGGTATTCCGCATTATTTAAAGCAGTTTTCCGATAAATACTCTCTCGATGAAAATATTGTGCGCAGTATTTTAAGCAGAGGCAGTGTGCTTTACAGTGAAGTGGAGTTTCTTATGCGTCAGGAGCTACGCGAGACGAGCGTTTATAATGCAGTAATTGAAGCAGTTGCGTTAGGCAATACCCAATTAAATGATATTTATCAAAAAACGCAGATTGATAAAAGTAAGCTGAGCGTATATCTGAAAAATCTTTTGGAATTGGGGATTTTGTGCAGGGAGTTTTCTGTGGATGCCAATATTAAGGAGCAGGCTAATACACAGAGAGGCTTATACAAGGTTACCGATAATTTCTTCGGTTTTTGGTATGCCTTTGTTTTCCCCAATTTATCAGAGCTGGAATCAGGCGATGCGGAAGGAATTTATCAATATGTTGTCAAGCCTGAGCTGGAGCGTTTTACATCGTATGTATTTGAAGATGTTTGCCAGCAATATTTGCGTAAACAGAACAGAAAACATGACTTGCCATTTTATTTTACGAAGATTGGCCGTTGGTGGAACAAGACTGATGAAATAGATATTATGGCAGTTGATTACAGGCAAACACAAATACTTTTGGGCGAGTGTAAATATAAGCACAGACCGGTAGATGTAAAGGATCTTAAGCATTTCTTAGCAAAAAAAGTAGCGCAGGATAAAAGCTTATATTATTATTTCTTCTCAAAAGCCGGTTATACAGAGCAGGCTGTTGCTTATGCGGCAGAACAGGGAATAAAATTAGTTGGCTTGGATGATTTAGTATAGGTGAAGTGCAGAAGAACTATAATAACTCTGAGAAACAGGCATATTACTATGCTTTCTCGGAGTTTTATTTTGTTAGGAGAAGAAAATTTTTTGTGTATATGCTTTGCTAAACTAATGAAAGTCACATTATAGGTAATGATAATATGTAAACTGTTCTAATATGACAGCAATATATACCAATTGTCGTTGCGCGCTAATGCGATTTCATGCTACTTGACGCAGTATAGGCAGTATGCTATAATTCTGAGTGAATAAGTAGGTCTATATAACCTATCGGTGAATAATTGAACAGATTAATATATCAGGTGTCGAAAGACTTAATAAGTAAGCAGGTGCAAAGCCTGCGCTGTCACGCAGCTGTAAAGTGGAGCAAGCCTTAATGATGTCACTGGGAAACCGGGAAGGCAAGGCGTGCGAGGAAACTGAGCCAGAAGAATTGCCTGAGAAAGCAAAGACCAAAGTATGCTGCGAGTGACAGGAGAATGGTAAAGGACAAGTGCGTCCTTCTGTCATGGTGCAGAAGGGCGTTTTTTCTTGCCGGAAAACGGAACGCCCTCAATAAAACGTGCTTTTAACCGGAGCCGCACGCGAAACTCGGACAGCTCGGTGGCGAAGGTTGAAAAATAAATTTTTTAATGAGGTGTTTGAGTATGTTAAAAAACAAAAAAGCACTGGTTATGTCGGTGCTGTGCGCAGTTGCCAGCGTAGGCTTTGTAATGAGCGCAAGTGCTGCAGACCTGCATGGTAATCTGGATGAGGTTGTTGTTGAAGGCAGCAGAAATGTACTGCCGGGTGGTTTGGTAGCTAAATCCGGTAGTGTTGGACTTATCGGCAATAAAGATGTTATGGACGTTCCGTTCCAACAAGTTAACGTTACTGAAGAAGCCGTTGAACGCTTTGGTGCAGATCCTAGCCAAGCGTCTACTTCAATCTTAGTAAACGTTCCTTCTATTAGAACAAGTAGCAGTACTATTTATAACGATTTTTCTATTCGTGGACAGGCTGCTAACGCTTATCAAATGCGTGTAAATGGCATTCCTGGTTTGTTTTCTCAAAATAATTTGCCAATGAACATGTTTGAAGGAGTAGAAGTTATTTCTGGTGCTTCTGTTGGTGTTTACGGTACTGCTGCAAAGGAATCTGCGGGCGGTAGCATCAACTTAAAATCTAAACGTGCTGGTGAACAAGATATTACTCGTTATACAACCACTTTTGCAGGTGCAAGCTCTTGGGGTAATTATTTAGATGTATCCCGTCGTTTTGGTAATGACAAGCAATTTGGCGTACGTATCAATGCTTCCCATGTTGATGGTGAAACTGCTATTGATGATGAAAATGTAAAGCAAAAAACTTTTGCTATCAACTTTGATGCACATACTAAAGTATCAGATACCAACTTGCTTTTAGGCTATCGTGACACAAAGGTTGAAAATTCCCTGCGTTATTTTGATTTTAGCAACGGCGCTATTACTAAATTACCTAGTGCACCGAAAGCATCTAATAACTATGCATTCAAAGGCTCTAATTTAGGTATGGAAACAACTTTCTTTACTTTGAATCATGAGCAGAAATTAGGCGAAGATACAAAGGTGTTCTTAAACGGTGGCTATGGCTATAATAATGGTTATGATTATCTCGTAACTAAGTCTTCTAGATTTGATGTTTTGGATAATGCAGGCAATTACACCAGTAAAATCCAGAATGAGCCTTATTGTGTAAAAAATGGTTATTTCCAATTAGGCGTAAAACAAAACTGGAATGTTGGTAATGTAAAGAATGAATTTGCTTTATCTTGGGATAAAAACTGGTATAGAGGTCAGTGGGGCACTACTAATGAGCCTCGCGGTACTGTAACTGGTAATTTGTATACTGGCAGTACATTTGACTTTATCAGTACCAATAAAGGCAAAGCATTACCTGGTAGCACTCAACAATATTATGGTTGGACCGCTGTTAATACATCAGAAATTGGCAAGGCTTCTGTAACCTTGGGCTTGCATAGACACACTGCTAGCGATACTACTGCTGCTGGCAAAAATACTCAGTCAAGTGCTACATCTCCGTTATATGGTGTAGTTTATCGTCCTGATAATAACTTTGCAGTTTTTGCTAACCATACAGAAAGCTTCCAACAAGGTTCTGTTGTAGGAAATGGCTACGAAAATGTAAATGCTATTCTTGATCCTACAAAGACGAAATCGAATGAAGTTGGTGTAAAATATACTAATGGCAGTTCCGTTGCTTCTTTGTCCTACTTTGATATGAAACAAGCTTCTAAAATGGAATCAAATATTGACGGTAAAAGATATTTGACATTAAATGGCGAAAACTCTTTCCGTGGTATTGAATTGTCTTACAGCGGTAAAATTGCAGATAAATGGTCTGCAATGGGCGGCTTGATGTATTTGGACAGTGAATATAGCAAAACTAATGATAATTACCTTAATGGCAAACAAATTAAAGGTACTGCTAAATTTAGTGGTGTTGCTAATATTGCCTATGCTCCGCAGGATGATATGTCGATTTGGGCTCGTATGATTTACACTGGTTCTGCGCCGTTGTATACTAGCGCTAACAAAGAACTTACTGTTCCGAGCTTTACTACATTTGACTTTGGTGCAACCTATAAGACAAAAGTAAATAGCACTCCGGTTACCTTTAGTGCAACCTTGTTTAATGCGTTCAACAAAGACTATTGGCTGGCTCGTCCTACCTATAATTATGGTATCCTTGGTAATCCTAGAACACTGTTCTTGTCCGCTCAATTTGATATTTAAGTCATCAAATTAAACTTTTTGAATATGGCTGCTGCTGTTTAGTGGCAGCCATATTTCCATAGATGGAGGAATATATGCTTAGAAAATTTCCCTTGTTATTATTAAGTTTAGTAATAATTTGCGCTTGTATTATAATTGGTTGTGGTAAAAGTGATAAGACTTCCACAATAGATTCTACCAAAGAAAGTTTTACAGTTACTGATAGTGTTGGCAGAAAAATTAGCCTCAACAAACCTGTAAGCAGAGCAGTTATCATGAATGCTTATAATGCAGAGCTTATTAATGCAATTGGTGCTATGGATCAGGTAGTTGGTGTAGATTACTATATTTACCAGGATCAGGAAGGGTTTAAACATCGTTTTACTAAGGATATGCTAATCGGTCAAAGTAAGGGTAGTGACCTTAATTATGAAAAAATTATCGAGTTAAAACCAGAAGCCGTTATTATGACGAGCAATTATAACTGGCAGGATGCAGAAAAAAAGCTCAAACCATTTGGCATAGAGGTTATTAACGTTGACGCTTATTATACAGATAAATTTGCAGAAAATGTTAAGCTTTTGGGACAGATTTTTGGCAAAGAAAAAAATGCTAAGGAGTTTGCTGATTACTTTTTGTCTAAGCTGGCTTATATAAATAAACAACTACAAAATGTACCTAAACGAAGCCTTTATTATGAATATAGAACAGCAGGAAGAACTACTGTACCGGGAGATTATTTTTATGAGATGGTAAAACTTGCGCATGCTGATAATGTGTTTAGTGGAGCTAAAACTAATACTGTAGATATAGAAGCTGTTGTTGAGAAAAATCCGCAGTATATAGTTAAGGTATCAGATACTAATGTTTATTCTTCTTATGTACCTCCTAAAGAAACTGAGCATAAACAGATTTATGAGGAAATTGCCTCTCGTCCTGGTTGGGATCAAATTGATGCAGTAAAAAATAAAAAAATCTTACTATTATCGCATTATGTGCATGGTGGTGCTTCTAAGTTAGTTGGCACCATGTATATTGCAAAGTTTTTGTATCCTGAATATTTACCTGATTTGCATCCGGAAAATGTTTTTAAGGATTGGCTTACTAAATATCAGCATTTGGATTATATTGCGGGACATACTTACCCTGCTTTTAAATTGGATGAGTGATATGAAAGATTTAGAAAAGGAATATGAGAATACTAACAAGAAAAAATTATTGATGATTGTATCAGCAATAATCTTTATGCTTATATCCGCCTATGTTTTTACAACATTAGGAATGAAAAATATCAGTGCAATGCAGACGTTTGTTGCTATAAGTAAAGCTTTTAGCGGAACACTGGATAATGGTGCTGATGCAGCAAGCAATAAGGTGATTATGCTTTTGAGATTGCCACGTATTGCTTTAGCGATGTTAGCAGGTATTGGCTTGGCTGTATCTGGCGCAGTAATGCAATCGTTAACGAGAAATTATCTCGTAAGTCCATTTACATTAGGAATCTCCTCAGCGGCTGCATTTGGTGCGTCGATGAGCATAGTATTTGGTGTTGGTTTATTCTTCCAAAGCGAAGTGGGAATGATTAGTTGTGCTTTTATAGCTTCGTGTATTTGTGGCTGTATAGTTTACGGAATATCGCGTTACATTGGTTTAAATCCCAGTTCCATCGTGCTTGTTGGGATATCACTTAATTATCTCTTTAGTGCAATGACAGCCACAATAGAATTCTTTGCCAAGGAGCATAAGTTAGAAGCCGTTGTGCAATGGACGTTTGGCTCTTTTAATAGGGCAACATGGGATAGCGTTCTGATTACATTTTGCGTTATTAGTATAGGATTGATAGTATTAATGTTACATAGTCTTAAGCTGAATGTTATGGCAACTAATAGTGATGAAATGGCCAAAAGCTTAGGCATAAACATTAATAAAGCAAGAGTGATATGTGGAATGACGGCTATATTACTTACCGCTACAATAATCAGCTTTACTGGTGTAATTGGTTTTGTTGGATTGATTGCACCGCATATAGCAAGAGTTTTGATTGGCGATAACCATTTGTATTATCTGCCATTTGCTTCAGTTCTTGGTGGGGTTTTATTGCTTTTTTCTGATATGATAGGAAAATTTATTTTGTATCCGGTGAATATACCTGTTGGTATCGTAATATCATTTTTAGGTGTACCGTTATTTATCCATTTGATATTAATGAAACGACGGAGTTTAGAGTAGGTGCATTATGGAGTTAAAGATTGATAAATTAAATTTTTCCTATAGCCAAGAAA
The DNA here is from genome assembly GCA_934234275.1 of uncultured Phascolarctobacterium sp. GTDB lineage: Bacteria > Bacillota > Negativicutes > Acidaminococcales > Acidaminococcaceae > Phascolarctobacterium_A. Next base: position 8,910 of record CAKQHU010000005.1, on the reverse strand, counting down.
AAATTATTTTAAAGAATATTTCCTTTACTGTAGAGCAAGGTGAAATTTTAGGTATTTTAGGAACTAACGGCACTGGTAAGACAACATTGCTAAAATGCATCAACAATATTTTAACCCCGCTTGCTGGCGATATTTGTTTTGGCAAAGAAGATATAACGCGACTTAAACAAAATGAAATTGCTAAAATTATTGCTTATGTTCCTCAATACGCCAATAATCTTTCACCTGTAACTGTTATAGATCTTGTAATGCAAGGGCGCATACCATATGCAGGATTTTCTTTTTCGCAGCATGATAAACAAATTGTACTTGATGTCCTGCAACAATTTGATTTAGAGAATTATGCGTTCAGAAAAGTAAATGAGTTAAGCGGTGGCGAGCGGCAGAGAGTTTTGATAGCAAGGGCTATGGCGCAGAATCCACAAATAATTATTTTGGATGAACCTACAAGTAGTCTTGATTTATATAACCAGCTATTTATTCTTGAGATAATAAAAGAAATGGGAAAGAAACAAAATCTAGCTGTTCTTATGACAATACATGATTTAAATTTGGCTAGCATGTTTTGCGATAAACTGCTGATGCTAAAAGGTGGTAGTGTTTTTGCTTATGGTAAAGCAGAAGATGTTTTAACTGAAGATAATATTAAGGCTGTCTATAATGTGCAAACAGCCATTAGCATAGCGGATGGTTGTAAGCATATAAGATTAGTTCGTGAAATTAAAAACCTTAAATCTACGGTGTAGATTTAAGCAAGGTGTAATTGGCGGAAGAATAATTGCAGCAAAGAAGCGAGGAAGTCAGGAAGCAATTAAATTTCTTCAGTGTTTCTTTACTATCTCTGACTATCGTTTGACATACACAAAAATCCGAGTAAATTAAAGTTAGACTTTAGATTACTCGGATTCTGCGTTTAACTCAAGAGGTGCTGAGTTTGATATGATAGCATGGCATAGGGTACGGTATGTTTTTATTAAAGCTTATTATGTTGCTGGAAACTTGACGAAAACAGGCGCTTATGCTATAATTCTGCGTGAAAAATGATAGTATAATCTATCAATGAATAATTGAACAGATTAAGTTTATTCAGGTGTCGAAAGACTTAATAAGTAAGCAGGTGCGAAGCCTGCGCTGTCACGCAGCTGTAAAGTGGAGCAAGCCTTAATGATGTCACTGGGAAACTGGGAAGGCAAGGCTTGTAAGGAAACTGAGCCAGAAGAATTGCCTGAAATAGTTAAACCAAAGTATGCTGCGAGTGACAGGGGAATGGTAAAGGACATGTGCGTCCTTCTGTCATGGTGCAGAAGGGCGTTTTTTCTTGCCGGAATACGGAACGCCCTCAATGAAACATGCTTTTAGCCGGAGCCGCACGCGAAACTCGGACAGCTCGGTGGCAAAGGTTGAAAAATAAATTTTTTAATGAGGTGTATGAGTATGTTGAAAAACAAAAAAGCACTGGTTATGTCAGTGCTGTGCGCTATTGCCAGCGTAGGCTTCGTAATGAGCGCAAGTGCAGAAACTATTCATGGCAATTTGGAAGAAGTTGTTGTTGAGGGTTCTCGCGACCAAATGCCGGGTGAAATGGTCAACGCTAACGGTTCTGTAGGCTTATTGGGCGACAAGGATGTTATGAAAACTCCTTTTAGCGTAACCAATGTAGCGCAAAAGACTATGGATTTATTCCTCGGACCTAATGAGCCTTTGGATAAGGCTCTGGTTGGTGTTCCGTCTGTGAGAGCGTCAGGCAGTGTTCTGCACGGTGACTTTTCTGTGCGTGGTTTCCGTACCAATGGTACTGCAATGTACGTAAATGGTGTACATGGCGTTATGACTCAGTTCAATCTTCCGATGTTTGCTATGGAAGGCATTGATGTTGTTTCCGGTCCTAACTCTATGTTAGGTGCCAGTGGTGTTCAATATGAATCCAATACTGCAGGCGGTATTATCAATGCCAGAACAAAACGTGCCGGTGATACTGACTTTGTTAAATATAAACAAACCTTCTCCGGCAAAGGCTCCTTTGGTGAATATCTGGATATCAGCCAACGTCTCGGCCAAAAACGTGAATGGGGCGTGCGCCTGAATACAGAGCTGTTGAACGGTGAAACAGCCGTTAATGATGCAGATATGAAAGCTAAGGGCATTGCTGTAAATGTTGACCATAAAGATAAACACAGCAGCACTAATTTCTTTGCAAACTATAGAGATCTGGATATTTACAATGGTATTCGCTGGTTTAAATTGGCAAATCCCGGAACAGCAACTGTAAAGGATGCTAATGGTAACAGCATTAAACAAACCATTCCCGGTGTAACTCATCTTCCGAGTGCTCCGGACGGAGGTAAAAACTATGCTGCCGCAGGTACCTGGAAAGCAGGCTATGGCTGGTTTGCAACCTTGAATCATGAGCAATACATGAATGATAATTGGACTTTGTTTGCTAACTTTGGCTACAGCAGACAAAAACTGAATCAAAACGTATCTCCTAACATGAGCTCCTATTGGATTAAAGATGATGCAGGTAATTATGATTTCCTGCAGACTAACAGTGCAACTCCGCAACGCTCTTACTATGCTCAATTAGGCACTAAGAATAAATTTGAAACCGGTGCGCTGAAGCATGAGGTAATGCTGTCTGCTGATAAAGCGTGGAGAAACCGTAACGGTTCTACAACTGTACCCGGTACAACTTTGGTTGGCGGCTCCAACATTTTCACAGGAACTTCCTTCCAGGATGTTGATGCAAGATATATTGGTTATACTACAAGACCTAACAACAAAACTTCTATCTGGGGCGTTTCCTTGCTGGATAGCATCAGCTTCGGCAAATGGGATGCTATGATTGGCATTCACAAACATGCTGCTACGGCAAAATCCTGGAATGCAACCAGCAAATCCTGGGGTAAAGAAATTAAATCCGATGCAACATGCCCGACTTATTCCTTGAGCTATGCACCTGATGAGCATGTAATGTTCTATGGCAACCATGCAGAAAACTTTGATATTGGCGCAAGTGCCGGCACCAGCTACCAGAATTCCGGTGAAGTATTACCGCCGACTAAGGTTAAACAAAATGAGGTTGGCGTAAAATATCAAAATAAAGGTGCTATGTATACCTTGGCATACTTTGATATTGACCAGGCCAATAATGTGAGCAAGAATGTAGCAGGCTACGCTAAACCTTTCCTTGTACAAGATGGTAAAGTTAACCACAAAGGTCTGGAATTATCTGTTAACGGTAAATTAGCAGACAAATGGTATGGTATGGTTGGCCTTGCTTATCTGGATGCAAAATATAAGAACATGGGTAAAGGCAATGAGTACAAAAACGGTGTACGCGAATCCGGTCAGGGCGCATGGAGTGCATCTGCAGCTTTGGAATATAAAGCAGACGATAGCTTCAGCGTAATCGGCCGTGCAACCTATACCGGCACCACTCCGTTCTACACTGTAAACTATAATTCCAGCACTGTTACCAAAGACAGCAAGCACCTAGAAGCACCGGCTTATATGGTTTATGATTTAGGCGTAACCTATAATACTAAGCTGAACAGCGTTCCGGTGAAGTTCAGTGCAATGTGCTACAATCTGTTTGATAAGGATTATTGGACTGTTGCTCGCGGTGATCAGGTTTACCTGTCTACTCCGAGAACCTTCTTCTTATCTGCCGAATTCAGTCTGTAATAAAATAAAACTTAAAGAGGGCGGTTTTTCTGCCCTCTTTTATTCTATATAAATAAGATGTATAATGGTATGCGAATATGAGAAAAATATTGAGCTTTTTTCTGCTGCTGCTGCTTTTATTGTGTGTCGGCTGCGCCAAGCAGGAAGAATCGCAAAATCACATAGATAATAAAAACAAAAATATTGTTACCTTGGCTGCCTACAGGCATCTTGCTCCCGGTAATAAGGATGCCTATTATTGCAGTAAGATACTCGGCGTATGGGAGCCGCTGATAACGAGAGATGAAGCAGGCTTGCCTGCCCCGTGTCTGGCTGAGAGCTGGGAGATGCGGGATGATGGCAAGGTATGGATATTTCGTTTAAGAAGAAATGTCTATTTTCAAAATGGAACGAAGTTTAATGCTGATTCTGTAATTGCTAATTTTGACAGAATGAAAAAGGGTTTGAAGCGTTCTAATTTTTACAGCTTATCTTTAGCCTTATATTATCCTTCCTTAACCAGATACGAAAAACTGGACGAATATACTGTCAGATTGGTATTTAAAGAACCGAATATTAATCAATTATATAAAATGACGGATTTCGGCAGTCCAATGTTTGCTCCTGAATGCTTTGATGCCAATGGTGATTTTAAGGATATAGCTATAGGTACCGGACCATATAAAATAACCGAGAACGTCATGAATAAGTATGTTGTTTTAAGGCGTAATGATAATTATTGGGGTGAAAAAGGCAAGATAAAAGATTTTGTTGTTCGCAATATTCCCAATACAGATACACGCTATGCAGCACTTAAATCAGGTGAAATTGACGGAGTATTGGATTTGAATGCGATACCGCCGTTTTTGGCTGACGAAATCAAGCAAGATAAGCGCTTTGCTGTGGCAAGCAATAAATCGACAATGATACGTTATCTTGCTTTAAACAACAGTCGTTTTCCCTTTAACGATGTGCGCATGCGTCAGGCCGTAAGTCTGGCTATTGACCGCAAAAATCTTGTCGACGCATTATATATGGGTTATGCAGAGCCAACCATGAATGTATTGAATTACACTAGCCCCGGTTATAAGGAATTTCCCTTGGAGCATAATTTAGCAAAAGCTAAACAGCTGGCACATGAAGTATTAGGGGATAAGCGCTGCGATGTTACCTATTGCATAAACGGCGCGGAACCGCTGCAGAAGGGCGAAGCTGAGCTGATTGCTTATTGGTTGGGTAAAATAGGACTGGATGTCCATATTCAGTCTTTGGAGTATGCTACAAGAGCGAAAATGCTGCGCAAGGGCGATTATGATATTGCACGTCTGCAAAAGGGACTGGCAAACGGAGATCCCTATGAGGTACTTAACAGCTTTTTGATGCCGACGGGCTCTATCTATATAAGCAGTCACACAGGCTACCAGAATAAAGAACTGCAGGGATTGATGCATGAGGTAAAACATACAGTTGATGCAAAAGAGCGCCAGCGGATTTTTGACCGAGTGCAGGAAATAGCGGTAGAAGAAGAACCGTTAGTGGCTCTTTTCAACGATATGAATATCGTTGCCTATAATAAGCGTTTAAAAAATTATAAACCTTTAATCTACGGTGTGGATTTGAGCAAGGTAGAATTGGCGGAGGACTATGATTAGATATTGTTATCGACGAATTTTATTAGCAGTGCCTGTAATGATTGGCATCAGTCTGCTGGCGTTCGTTTTAGGACTATTATCACCCGGCGATCCGGCGGAGTTTGCTTTAAATCAGGATGGGCTGGATGCACCTACGGATGCACAGATTGCGGCGATGCGGGAAGAGCTTGGCCTGAACAGACCAATTTATGTGCAGTATTTCAGCTGGTTTATGCAGGTGCTGCATGGTAATTTCGGCAGCAGCTACATTACCGGTAAGGATATTCTGCATGAGCTTTTGCTGCGTCTGCCGGTGACGGTGGAGCTAGCGCTACTGGCATTGGCCATTGCTGCGGTTGTTGGCATTGCTTTGGGCACCTTATGCGCTGTTTACAAAAACAGCTGGCTGGATGATGCGGTACAGTTTTTGACTAATATACTTTTAGCTGTACCCGGTTTTTGGCTGGCTTTACTGATGATTTTGCTGTTCAGTGAAACGCTGCGCCTGCTTCCGACAAGCGGCAGTGAGAGCTTACGGTATTTTATTATGCCGGCGTTGGCGGTTTCGTTTTCTACTTCAGCAACAGTGTGCCGTTATATGCGCAGCTCACTGCTGACGGAATTTGCTTCGCAGTATTTTCTCGTAGCGCGTGTGCGCGGAATCAGCAAAATTAAGCTGCTTTTTTGCTATGCGTTTCCTAATGCCATGCTGCCGGTAATTGCTTTGCTGGGTAATTACCTGGCAGGGATTTTGGGCGGTTCTGTTATTGCGGAAAGCATTTTTGCTCTGCCGGGCATCAGCAGCATGGCTTTGGAAGCAATCCGCTTCCGTGATTACCCTGTCTTGCAGGCCTACGTGCTTTTTACAGGCTGGCTTTTGGTATTGATAACCTTAGCGGTTGATTTACTGATGTTTTATCTGAATCCGAAGCTGAGAGGAGGCTCTGAAGTACATGGCTAAAAAAATACAGCTTAACTTTGCTATATTTGTACTTGCGTTTATCATTCTCGGCAGTATTTTAGCTCCGCTTCTGGCAACGCATAATCCCTTTGAACCGGATATGGCCAATCGTCTGCAAAGTCCCTGCTGGCAACATTTCTTCGGCACGGATGCTTTGGGGCGCGACATGTTCAGCCGTATTCTTTATGGTGGCAGGGCATCCATGCTTTTGACCTTGATTTCATCGGTTTTGGCGTTGATTTTAGGTGTGGGCGTTGGTTTGTTGTGCGGTTTTTACGGCGGTAAATTAGACATGTTCTTTACCGTTTTGAGCAATATTTTCCAAGGTATACCGGGAAGCTGTTTTATGATAGCCTTGGCCGGTATTCTCGGTCCCAGCATTTATAGTCTGGTTTTGGCTTTGGTTGTGACATCCTGGGCCGGCTTTTCGCGTATTGTGCGTGCAGAAGTGCTGCAGCTGATGGGAGAGCCTTTCATTGAAGGCCTGCGCTGCCTTGGCTGCAGTGACTGGCGGATTATTTTCCGTCATTTGCTGCCCAATATTGCCAATAAGCTACTGGTTTTGGTAACTATTCGTCTTGGCAGAGGAATACTGGCGATTGCCGGTTTGAGCTTTTTGGGCTTAGGTGTGCAGCCGCCTACACCCGACTGGAGTGTAATGATTAATGATGCCATTATGTATTACCGCAGCTCGCCTCACCTGATTATTATTCCCGGCCTGTTTGTATTTTTGCTGATTTATTCTCTGAATATCATCGGAGAGCATCTGCGTGACAGATTAGACAATCAGCTTGATGAGGTGCGCAAATGGTAAAAAATCTGGTGTTAGAAAATATATCTGTAGGCTTTAAGCTGCCGCAAGGAGTATTTTATGCTGTAGGTGATGTAAGCTTGAACTTGCCCGGAGGGAATTTTACTGCGATTATCGGTGAAAGCGGTTGCGGTAAATCTGTATTGGGGCAGGCTATTTTAAATATTTTGCCATCCGGAGTCGTAAAAAAGGGCAGAGTGCTTTATAATGGCGAGCAGGTGGAGAAAATATTATCTGCTTTTGGTATTATTCCGCAAAACCCAAGTGAGTCGCTGAATCCTGTGCGCAAAATAGGCAAGCAGATGCAGGATATTTTGGCTGTTCATAATATTGCCGATAGTGGCAATAGCTATAAAAAACAGTGCCTGCGTTTGTTCGGACTGCAGGAAGCAGAGCGTGTTCTGGCAGCGTATCCGCATGAGCTTTCCGGTGGTATGCTGCAGCGTGTATTGTGCGCTATGGCTGTCAGCAGTAAGCCAGAATGGATTTTAGCTGATGAACCGACAAAAGGTTTGGATGAACAGGTTGGCGCTGTTGTACGCAAAAATTTGCTGACGATTAAGCAGGATTTGCATTTAAGTATGCTGATTATTACGCATGATATTGCTTTGGCACAAGAGGTGTGTGACGATGTGCTGGTGATGTATGCAGGACATGTTTTAGAGCATAATGCGGATATTTGGCATAAACCGCTGCATCCGTATACCAAAGGTTTTTTGCAGGCTTTGCCAAAGAATGGTCTGCAGGTCATTCCGGGAAAGGCACCGGTGCCGGGAGAAAGCTTTACCGGCTGTAAGTTTGCAGCACGCTGCCCTTATTGTACAGAACGCTGCAAGGAAGAAAAGCCTGCCATGCAGCAGGTCGGTGATGCGGAAGTGAGGTGCTTTTTGTATGCTGAAGGCTGAAAATATTTCTAAAAGCTTTGTTGACCGCAGCAACGGAAAAACCTTTGAGCTTCTGCATGATGTTTCACTGGAGCTTAAGCCCGGTGAAGCGGTGGCGCTGATGGGTGGCAGCGGCAGCGGCAAAAGCACGCTGGCACGTATTTTGCTGCGACTGCTGCCATGCGATTGCGGCAAAATTTATTTTCAGGGGCAAGATATTACGAATGCGACAGGAAAAAATTTAAGTTCGTTCAGACGCAATGTACAGTTTATTTCGCAGCGTCCGGAAAGCTTTCTTGACCCGCGTCAGACCTTAGGTTCTAGTCTGCGGGAAGCATTTACTGTTTTTAATCTGCCTTATGATGAAGAAAAAATCAAAGAGATGCTTGATTTAGTAAAGCTGAATGTTGAACTTCTGCAGCGTTATCCGCATCAGGTAAGCGGTGGCGAAATTCAACGTATCTGTCTGGTAAGAGCGCTGCTGTTAGAGCCGAAGCTGCTCATTTTAGACGAACCGACATCGATGCTGGATATCTCCGTGCAGGCGCAGATTTTGCATTTGCTGCATGATATACGCAAGGAAAAGCAGCTGGCATATTTGTTTATTACGCATGATAAACAGCTCGCAGAGTGGCTTTGTGACAGAGTCTTGCATATAGAGCAGGGGCACTTGGTATAATTTATCTAATCGGGATTATACAAATCACGATTAGATAAATGTATTGTCTGATAGAAAATCTCGGGTAAATTAAAGTTATACTTTAGTTTGCCCATTTTTTATGTTTATAGTATCAGAATATTCACTTGACAGTAAGTAGAACGTATGCTATAATTTCAAACGAACTGTAACATATGTTACAAAAATGAGTTTAATAACTAGAGCTATCAGGTGTCGAAAGACTTAATAAGTAAGCAGGTGCAAAGCCTGCGCTGTCACGCAGCTGTAAAGTGGAGCAAGCC